>JBBQIU010000462.1:0-3850 GCA_038325245.1 Verrucomicrobiota bacterium | reverse complement strand
CGGCTCAGCCGGTGGCCAAGGTTCTCCAGCGCTCCCACGATCCGATCGTAGCCCCAAGTCCGGTTCTCCTCCGCGAACTTGACGACCAGCGCCCTCAGCGCCTCAGGTGTCGGCGGACGTCCGATTGCCTTGCAGTGCTTGGTTCCGGTCGAACTTCCGGGCCACGAAGCGTCGATGCCAGGCGAGGATGGTTTCGGGACGGACGATCCGCGCGACTTCTGCCAGCGCCTTGCGCCCGAGACGCCTGCCGATCTCGGCCAACGGAATTCGATCAGCATCGTTCAAACGGATTCTGCCCTTGATCTGGGAACGAAGAATCTGGTTCTCGCAGGCGAGGTATTCGTTGCGCTGAAGGAGTTCATAGTCCACCGAAGCGGTGATGTAGGCCAACATCTTCTTCCAGGTTATCGGGGCGATCTGATCATTCCCGGCGCGCAGTCTCCAACTCATCGTTTCCATGCAACCACATGGATTACTGGCCGTTCGACTTTCTTGACCCTACGGGATCATTTTACTGCACATTTACTGCAATCAATCGTAAATGCTTGATGTAGAATGGTAGCGCGTACGGGAATCGAACCCGTCTTTCAGCCTTGAGAGGGCCGTGTCCTAACCGATAGACGAACGCGCCAACCGGATTCCAGAAGGCGAACGCCAGTCAAATACACGCCCATCCCAATGTCAACGGGCCCGCTGCAGCGCGGCCGTGACTTCGTCGGCCACCCAGTCGGTCCCGATGCCGTCCATGCACCGGAAATCGATCGGGCACTCGCGCAGGAAACACGGCGCGCATGCCACGCCCGCGCGCAACAACCGATGACGCGGATCGCCCGGCATTCCTGGGCCCGTCAACTCCGGCGAGGTGCTGCCAAAGGGGACGACCACCGGCACTCCCAGCGCGGCCGCCACATGCATGGGGCCGGTGTCGTTCGTCAACACCACCCGGCAAACGGCCAGCAAGGCCATTAGTTCCCGCAACGTCGTTCTTCCCGCCAGGTCCACCGACCCCGGTACGCCGTGTGCGAGCGCGCCCGTGATCGGCTGGTCCTTACCACCGCCAAAAAATACCCAGCGGACCTTCTCCCGTCGTATCACCACTTTGGCCACCTCCGCGAAGCGCTCCGGCGCCCAACGTTTCGCAGGCCCGTATTCGGCGCCGGGATTCAACCCCAGCCACACGGATCCCGACTCGATTCCATGCTTCGCCCGCGCCGCCCGGATCTCGTCGTCCGATACCACCAGGCGCGGCGGCATGGGCGTTGCGTTCGCACCCAATGCAGCGACCAGATTCAAGTAGTCCAGACTGTGATGGGCCGCCGCGTCGACACGCACGCTCAAGCGGGTCCCGGCAAGACGCGCACGGATCTCGTCCACCGAAGGCTTGTGCATTGGGCGCGCCGCGCCGCGCGGGGACACACGCTCGGTCAGGAGCCAGTTTCTCCACGGCCGATCGAGCCCGACGCGGCGAGGAATCCGGCCGAGGAGACATTCCAGGGCGGAACGCGGCGAATTGGGCAGCACCAATGCCGTGTCGAATCCTTCGCCCCTGAGTCGTTTGCCGATGACCCATGGCGACTCGCCAGGTCCGAACGATTGGACCGCGTTCACGGCCGGATGGTCTTTCCAGAGATCCGCCAACTTGACGGGCGTCAGCAACGTGATCGAGGCGGCCGGATGCGCTTCCCGCAGGCGAAGCATGGCCGGCGTCGTCATCACCGCATCGCCGAGCCAGTTCACCCCGCGGACCAACATATGACGCGTCGCGTTCATCCATGGATCTCGGCCGGGACCGGATCCGCCAAGGGAGCCGGACCCGGTTTCCAGCGGCGATGAACCCAGAACCAATTGGCCGGATCGCGGCGAATGGCCCGTTCGAAAGACCGATTCATGTCGGTCGCAATGTCCTTCAGGCTGCGGCGCCGCCCGGCTTCGGTCCGCGTCGGAATCTCGTCGCCCATCTCCAACCTCCATTGCGCGGGGCCGGTGCGAAAACAGAAACCCGTCAGCAAGGGACATCCGTAGCGCAGCGCGAGAAGCGCTGGGGCCGTCGAAGTGCCTGCATTGCGCCCAAGGAAAGGGACACGCACCCCTCGGCCATCGTGTTGGTCGGCGAGCAACCCCAGCACCGTCCGTCGCGTGCGCAAGGCCCGACGAAGCGCCGCACTGTCGCGTCGTCGTTCGAAGAAAAGGCAACCGCTTCTCTCGCGCAAACGAAGCAACATGCGCGTGGCCACCCCCTGGCGGAGGGCCCGATAGGTGGTCGCGAGTTGGATTCCCGGGAACGCCACCTTGATCCACGTGAAGAGTTCGAAATTTCCAAAATGCCCCAGCGCCACCACGACGCTCCGCTCCGGATTTCGTTCCAGGACAGCGGCCGCCGGCGCCAGACCGGACAGGTCGACGTGGGGCGCAAGTTGTTCCCATGTCATCGTGGCGGTTCGCAGGGCCGAGGCGTAGTTCTCGCCGATGCGCCGGAAATTCTCGCGCGCCATGGCGAGGCGTGCTGCGGCGTCCCACCCGGAACCCGGGCAACATTCGAGATTGGTCAGCGCAACCCGCCGATGGCGGCGGTCGATGTGCCAGGCCAGCGCGCCCACGGCCCGCCCGAACCAGGCGACCCACCGCAAGGGGAGGGCCTGAATCAGAGGGAGGGCCAGCCGGACCACCACGATTAGGAGCCACTCGCTCATTCAACGGAAACAGATCTTGTCCACGCAGTCATGGAAGTCCTTGGCCCCGGCGATGATCTTGATCTCCACCCGCATGAAGAAGATCGGGAGATCGCGCCGATCGAGCCTGGGGAAACGGACGGCATCCTTTTGGGTGGTGATCAGGATTTCCGCCATGCGTTTCTTGCTGCGATTGATCGCGTTCAGGAGTTCCTGTTGCGTGAACCGATGGTGGTCGGCAAACCGTTTGGCGTACACGAGCTTGCAGTCGAGCTTCCGCAACCCCTCCTCAAAGCTCTCGGGTTGCGCGATCCCGCTCAGGGCGGCCACACGCTTCCCGGCGATGAACTCGATGCCCACCTGGTCCGCGGTGAATACGTCCTCAAAATACAGGGGATGGTGCACGCATTCGATCACCGGAGCTCGGGGGTTCAATACCGCCAGGCGCTCACGGAGTTCCTGGGTCTTGCCGTCACTCTTGGTGATGAAGATCACGCCCGCACGGGCAACGTGAGAAGGCGGTTCGCGCAGCGTTCCCCGGGGCAGGAGAAACTGGTTCCCAAAGGGTTGCTGGCAATCAATCAACACGACGTCCTGCCGCCGTCCCCGGAGCTTCCAGTATTGGAATCCGTCATCGAGAAGCAGGGTGTCACAGCCGAACTTTTCGATGGCGTACCTCCCCGCCTTCACCCGGTCCTTGTCGACCAGCACGATCACGTCCTTGAGGTTCGACGCGAGCATGAACGGTTCGTCACCGGCGCTCTCGGAGTCGAGAAGGAGCGACTTCCCGTCGGACACCACGCGCGGGGGTGTCTGCTCACGACGCAAAAGCAGTCGGTCGATGAAACGCCGCGACAGCGGCGGCGGCTTCGAGCGATAGCCGCGCGAGAGGATCGCGACATTCCGGCCCTGGTCCTTGAGTTCGCGCGCGAACTTCTCGACCACGGGAGTCTTTCCCGTGCCGCCCACCGTCAGGTTCCCGATCGCGATCACCTGCACTCCCAGCGTCGTGTCCCGCACGATCCGGGTGTCGTAGAGGATCCTGCGGACTTTGATCGCGGCACGGTAGACGTAGGAGAATACGTGGAGCAACGACCGCACCGTCGTCGCAAGACGTCCCCGCCGCTGCTCGAAGATGACTTCAAGGAAGAAGGTCTCGGCGGTCTCGGTCCAGCGCCGCA
>JBBQIU010000461.1:0-3853 GCA_038325245.1 Verrucomicrobiota bacterium | reverse complement strand
AACCGCAGGCGATCCTGCCGTCCTGAACCTCCCCTTCGGGCTGTTGGGATTCGAAGCCGTCAAACGCTTCCTTGTCCTTCAGATTCCGGAGGAACAACCCTTCATGTGGCTGCAGATGACCGAGCCTCCCAAGCAGGCCTTTCTGGTCGTCCCACCCTCCGCGGTGGTCGCCGACTACCAACCCGAGCTCAGTGACGAGGACGCCCGATTCCTCCAACTGCAGTCCCCCGACGACGCCGTCATCGTCAACATCGTCACGCTGCGCAAGGGAAGCTCCTCCACCGTCAATCTCAAGGGGCCGATCGTTTACAACCGTCACACCCGCATTGGCAAGCAGGTGATCCCCCTCAACGCGTCCTTTTTAACCCTGCAACACCCGCTTCCGGCCCTCGCCTGAAGCCCATTACCGCCATGCTGATCCTTTCCCGAAAGATCAATGAGAGCATCGTGATAGATGGGAACATCACGGTGAAGGTCCTGCGGATCGACGGCGACCAGGTCCGGTTGGGCATCCAGGCCCCGCTCGAAGTTCCCGTCCATCGCCACGAAGTCTATGAGGAGATTCAACGGAACAATCGCGAAGCCGCGACCCACGTCCGCTCCGACGTTCCCCGACTTCCGGCACCTCCCCGCTCCACCTTGTCCCAGAACCCGTCGTCTCCACCCATACCTCAACCCACCACAAACTCACCCGTAACCCTCAGCACTCCTCCTGCCACTCCCGCCCGGGCCTCGGTCTCTGAAACCGCTGCGCCGTGCGTGATCTGATTCCCTCACCGCCACCTGAACGAACAAGACTCACATATGGTCATCAACACGAACATCCAAGCACAGGTCTCGGCGTCCAACCTGGCGACAAGCAGCGACATGCTCGCGAAGTCCCTGTCCCGCCTGAGTTCCGGATCCAAGATCGTTAATCCCGCCGACGACGCCGCCGGCCTCGCCGTCGCCTCACGGCTGGACGCCCAGGTCCAACGCATCGCCGCCGCCCGGTCCAATGTCGGCAACGCGGTCTCCTTCACGCAGACCCAGGACGGGTATCTCAAGAAGATCGCCAAGGCACTCGATCGCCTCAGCGAATTGGCCATCCTGGCCCAGGACGTCACCAAGGGCGACGCCGACCGCGCCCTCTATCAGACGGAGTTCTCCCAGCTCCAGGCCTACGTCACCAACACCTCCTCCAAGGAGTTCAACGGTGTCAGCCTCTTCGACGGCGCCTCCCTCGGCGTCACCATCGACTCCGAAGGCAACACCTTCTCGATGACGAGCCCTGACTTGTCCGACGTTGAGTACGACAACGCCCTGACGGGATCGACCCGCATCGGCACCACCACCGCGGCCGCCACCGCCCTCACGCACATGCGCACCGCGATCAACAAGCTCGCCGCCGACCGTGCCACCATCGGCGCCTACCAATCGCGCCTGAATTACACCGCCGAACAGCTCCAGGTGAACAAGGAGAACCTCATGGCCGCCTCCTCCCAAATCAAGGATGTCGACGTCGCGGAGGAAAGTACCAACTACGCCCGCTACAACATCCTCGTCCAAGCCGGCACTGCGATGCTCGCCCAAGCCAACGCGCTGCCGCAAAGCGCCCTTCGTCTCCTCCAACAGTAACCGCTTCCCTCCCTTCCCTTCTTCCCGTCCCTCGAGGCCGGGGTCCGGGTTCACGGAAGAACAACAGCAGGCAAGGATAGCCAATGACCCTTTCTTTCTCCGACGCTCTCGACGTCAGCCGCCGCACTTCGCCCGACGCAGACGGACTTCCGCGTCTGCTCATCGCCGAGGAGGCCATCGCCCGCATGGCGGATGTCCCCTGGGCCACCCTCCAACGTCAGCTCGCCTCTGCCCCCGACGACGGCTTCCTATGGCTTTGGAACGGCCTCGTCCTCGAACACCGCGGCCAGTTCGACACCGCCTGCCATCACTACGCCGAAGCCATCGAGCGCGGCTGCTCCCACTGGCGCGTCGGTTGGTACATCGCCCGGGCCGCGAAAAGCCTCGGCAATCTGACCCTCGTCGATTCCGCGTGCGCCGCGGTCCTCAAGGCGAATCCCGAGTTCTGGTTTGCCCGCGAGCTGCCCAAGCATGCCCGCGGTTACTACTCACAACTCGGCCAGGACAAGCGAATCGAAGCCTTCTTCAAGGACAACCCCCCCCGCTCCCGGCGCTTCGTCGAGGTGGGCGCCTTTGACGGCGTTCACTATTCCAACGTCCGCCGCATGCAGGAACACCATGGATGGTCCGGTCTTTGCATCGAACCCGTTTCCAAGAATTTCGCCAAGCTCGTGACCTCGTACTCCGGTGCGGATGTCCGATGCGTTCAGGCCGCCGTTTCCAACCAGGACGGACAGCTCGACATCCACGTCTCCCATTACCCCCACCGTCCCGACTGGGGCAGCGACGTCGCCTCCCTCGGCGGCGCCGATCAGGAGCGATGGACCAAACGCTACGGCGCCCAATGGGCGGTCGAAAAAGTTCCTGCCCGCCGCCTGTCCCGTCTGCTCGATGAAGCCGGGATGGACGACTTCGATCTCCTCTCCATCGACGCCGAAGGCCACGACCTCGAAGTCCTCCAGAGCCTCGACTTGGAGCGGTTCCAACCCCAGCTCATCGTCGTCGAGTACGGATCCAAGCGGGACGCGATCCTGTCGTTCTTCGCTCAGCACGGTTATTCCATCCTCCTCGACAACAAACAGGATCTCTTCGCCGCGCGAATGACTCACGGCATGCCTTCCGCCTCCGGCCTGCCCGCCACCCGAAACTTTGCGGGTGCCACCGGCCGCCCCGGTTACGACGAGATCCAGCGTTCCGTCGAACGCGAACTGCATGACTGGATCGGCCGTCCCGCCGCCGAAGTCGAGCGCATCGTCATCGTCGGCGGCTATGTCGGCTCCGAAGTCCGCACCATTCTGGATCAGTATCCCAAGGCCGAGATCGTCATCTTCGAACCCAGCAAACGGTACTTCCCCCGTCTCCAGGCGGCGTACGCATCCGAGGCTCGGGTGAAATGCCTACCCTTCGCCGTTGGCGATTCTCCTGGGCCCTCCGTCTTCCACGAAGGTTCCCTCAACGGGGTCGGCTCGCTTCTCCCTCTTAAGACCCAGGCAGACGACCAGACATGGATTCCGAAGACACTGACTCCGGCCGAATCCTACCCGGTGGAGGTGGTGACGCTCGATACCCTTTCCCAACTCGCTGATCGCCCCATTGATCTGCTCTGGTGCGACGTCCAGGGAGCCGAACTCCTCGTTCTCAACGGCGCGATCGAGACGCTTCGCCGCTGCCGCTGTCTCTTCCTCGAGGTCGCCACCTCTCAACTCACTTACGACGGCCAATGCCGCCTCGCCGATCTCAAGGCATTCTTGGCGGACCACGGCTTTTACCTCGCCGGCATCGGCCTGTGCCCGACCGGCAACGGCACCGGCAACTCCGTATGGCTCCGCCTGCCCAAACCTGCCGGCCAGCAGACAGTCGATTTCCCTTCATCCGAGAGCCCCTCGATTCCCGAGGCCATCCCGCCCTGGACCGAACTCGTCAACCCACACCTGCTCAAGATCAACTACCTTCCACGCACTGCGGAGCCATCCCAACAGGGCCTCGACGCCGTCTCCCTCGTACGAGCCGAACGATTTGATCTCGGCGCCAAACTCCTCTACGCCCGCCACCGCGCCCTGGGAGTCGCATCCGTCTGGGCCGCCCGCGTCTACGAGGAGCATATCCGCGCCTTCTCGAAGGGAACGTTCTCCGAAGGGGACGGCCTCAAGACCGGCATCCAAACCTACCTCGACGCCTTCCACTCCGTCCTCGATTCCGTCCGGGACAAGGGTCTCGATCCCGCCGTCTCCCTCGT
>JBBQIU010000460.1:0-3862 GCA_038325245.1 Verrucomicrobiota bacterium | reverse complement strand
GGCGCCCGAGCGAGCGACGTAATCGACGCCGGAGAGGGCGGTGACATTGGTGGTGGTGTAGACGACCGAAACCGGCGCCGCGCTGGGGGCGGAAAGGCGGAAGGTGAAGACCAGGCTGCGGACACCGGCGTCGCCTTCGTCGATCGGGACATCGGCCACCGTGAGAACGGGTGCGCCATCGCTGTCCACCACGGTGCCCAGCGCTTCGTCGTCGGGCAGGGTGGCGTTCACCGGGTCGCTGAACCGGACGCGGAACGTTTCCACGCCTTCGATCAGGGGATCGGGCAGGATTTGGATGGAAATGTCGCGGACGGTTTCCCCGCGCTCGAACCGGAGGACACCGGAGTCGGGCTGGTAATCGACACCGGCGCGGGCGGTGTCGTCGAGGGTGGCGAAGCGGACTTCGACGACCTGGGGACTGGTGCGGGAGAGGCGGACGAGGAGATGGGCAGTGACGGGTTCGGTGTCTCCTTCGACGACAGCGAAGTCCTCGGGGAGGATGCGGGGTTGATCGTCGTCCTGGATGATCCCGCGGGCGGCGGGTTGGGCGAGTGTGGCATTGAGCGGGTTGGCGAGGAGGACTAGGAACGTTTCGTCGCCCTCGGGAAGCGTGTCGCCGATGACTTGGACGCGGACCTGCTGAAGGAGGGTGCCGGGGGGGAAAAGGACGTGGCCGGTGACGGCTGCGTAATCCTCTCCGGCGTGTGCCGTGCCATCGGCGGTCGTGAATTCGACGGTCACTTCGTCCGGAGCGGGGGAGGAGAGGCGAAGTTCGAAGACGGCATCCTTGAGGCCCTGGTCGTCTTCGGTGAGGAGGACGTCTTCGACGGAGATCGTCGGGGGATCGTCATCAACGATGCGTGCGCGGCCGCGGCCGTCGCCTTCGAGGAATCCGTTGACGGCGCCGCCGAGGCCCGCGCCGAAGGATTCGTCAGCTTCGTCCGTGGTGTCGCAGATCAAGGGGACTTCGATGGTGAGTTCCGTGTCCGTGACGCCGGGAGGGAAGACGAGGGCGCCGCGGACGGGGATGTAGTCTTCTCCGGCGACTGCGGCTTCGTCGAAGGTGGCAAAATCGACGGAGACGGTGTGGGCGCTGGGTTCGGAAAGAGAGACGGTGAAGAGGACGGAGGCAGCGCCGCCGGAGCACTCAGTGATTTCGCGATTGTCGATCCGTATGCGCGGGGCGGGGTCGTCGTCCTTGATGGTGACGAGGGCTTCAGGGATGGCGAGGGTGGCGCCGACGGGGCGGGTGAGGCGGACGACGAACGTTTCGTCGGGTTCGTGGAGGGTGTCCCCGACGACGGTGAGTTCGATGAACCGTTCCTGGGCGCCGACGGGAAACACGAGGGCGCCTGAGGCGGGGAGGAAATCGATGCCGGCTGTGGCGGAGCGTTCGAGGGTGAGGAAATCGACGCGGACGTCCTCGAAGGTGGGGGAGGAGAGGCGGACGACGATGCGGGCGTTGGTGGGGCCGTCGGAGCCATCGACGATCTGGAGGTTGGCGACGCTGAGGGAGGGGGGATCGTTGTCGAGGATGCGGGCGGTGGCGACGTCGCGCGAGAGCGAGGCGCCGGAAGCCGAGTGCAGTCGGAGTTCGAAGGTCTCGGTCGGTTCGTCGTTAAAATCTCCTAGCCTGGATTTCCACGGAACCGCATTGACCTAACGCCAGGGCTCCGCATGGCGGCGACCGTGAGGCGCAACCATCGAACCGACGCGTAGCGGCTTTCCAGCCAGCGCCTTGATCTGCGGCCTCTTGCGCTCCTCTTCCCGAATCTGCGTTTCGCCTTTGCCGAGGCCGTCGAGCGAGGGCGAGTTTTTTAATTGGTGCATCCAAACACGCGTTGCACACGAACACATGAACTCCACATTGCCGGCGATCCACATCTTCCGGGGTGCGAGGCGGTCGCAAATCCGACAATTGTGCAATGAAAGTGAGAATTCCAGTCCACAAGCCATCGTAGTTTGTTCAATGGCTTGACACCATACGATGGATGTATCACCGTGCTTCGGACGTTATGGGCGCACCCGTTGGACTAACTGATCCAGCCAATTTTTTCCGACGTCCCTCCCATCCCAAACAACGCCAATACGAGGCCCTTCGCTCCTTCTTCATCGATCAACTCCCCTCCCGTGTGGCGGCGCGCAATTTCGGGTATTCCCCAGGTGCGTTCCGGGTTCTCTGCCATCAATTCCGCCACGATTCAAAGCGCCTCTTCTTTGTCACTTCCCGCACCGGTCCGCGCTCTCAGCCCAAGAAATCCGCTGCCCGGGAGTTGATCGTGTCGCTCCGCAAACGGAATCACTCGATCTACGACATCAGCGAGATCCTCAAGGAGAGGCAACTCTCCCTCAGCCCCACCGCCGTTGGCGAAGTGCTCAAATCCGAAGGCTTCGCCCCGCTGCCTCGCCGTCGCGATGAGGAACGCCCCCCGCGGCCTCGTCCGACCCTGGAGCCGGTCGCCGACGTGCGCACCTTCTCGTTGGCTCCACGACGGTTCACGACCCAATGCGGAGGGCTTTTCCTTTTCCTCCCGGACCTGGTCCGACTCCAGTCCGAGCGGTTGGCGATCAGCGCGGGCCTACCGGGTTCCAAGATGATCCCCGCTTCCGAGGCCCTCCGCTCTTGCCTCTCCCTCAAGCTTTGGTCCCTGCCCCGCAAGAGTCATGTCATGGCTCTGGCGGCCGACGAGGGGTTGGCCCTCTTCGCCGGCCTGAATGCCACGCCGAAGAAGAGTTTTCTCAGCGAGTACTCGTGCCGGATTACCCCACGCCTCACCCAGCGACTCCTGGGGGCCTGGCACGCCGCCGTGGCTCAAGATCCGCTTCTGGAGGGGGAATCCTTCAATCTGGATTTTCACTCGGTGCCCTACCACGGCAAGGATTCGCGAATCGAATCCCACTACGTCTCGGCGCGCAGCCGCAGGCAGCCCAGCATCCTCGTCTTTCTGGCCCAAAATGAGGAGAATCACACCTTCTGTTACTCCAACGCCGATCTGCGCAAAGGAGAGGAAGCCGAAGAGATCTTCGAGTTCATCGCCTTTTGGAAGAAGGCTCATGGGCAGAATCCCAAGCACCTGGTCTTCGATTCCAAACTGACCACCTACGCCAACCTCGTGCGTCTGGATCGGATGGGCATCGACTTCATTACCCTTCGCCGACGTTCCCCGAGCTTGCTCAAGGAGGTCTACGGCCTGCCCCGCTCCGCTTGGCGCACGGTCGAACTGGACATCCCTTCCCGGCAATACCGCCATCCTCGGGTCTTCGAGCAAACGATCCAGTTGGTCGGCCACCCCTTCCGCCAGTTGTTCATCACCGACTTGGGTCACGAGGAACCCACGATCCTCCTGACCAATCAAGCCCGCCTCTCGGCCACCAAGCTCATCACCCGCTATGCGCGTCGCATGCTCATCGAGAACAGCATCAGCGATGCGGTCCGGTTCTTCCACCTGGACGCCCTGAGCTCCGCCGTGGGGCTCAAGGTGGACTTCGACATGGTTCTTATGGTCATCGCAAGCGGGCTGTATCGGCTCCTGGCCCGCCGGATGCGCGGCTACAGCGACGCCCAGGCCCGACAGGTGTTTCGCGATCTCGTGGATTTACCAGCCGATGTGGAGATATCGGAGAAAGAAGTCCGAGTGGAGTTTCATCGCCGGGCTCACCTGCCGATCCTCTTGGCCTCCGACCTGTGCCAGAAAATCGTCCCGGTCCCTTGGTGGAACGATCTGACGCTTCGACTGACAACCTACCAGGGGAAATAGGCGCTACTCGCCTTCCAGCGTCCTTTGACGACCCTCCAGCCGATCCCGACCCGGGCCAATTCCATGAGCGCGCATCTCCCCAGAATTGTTAGGTCAACTCGCGT
>JBBQIU010000459.1:0-3862 GCA_038325245.1 Verrucomicrobiota bacterium | reverse complement strand
GATCAGTTGAAGTTCGCGAAACTTGGCGAGGGTGCGGGAGAAGGTCTCGGAGACGGTGCCCAGTTCGGCGGCGAGGGAGCGCTTGGTGCCCTTCAGGGCGATGGTGAAGGGTTCGTTTCCGAGCGGTTTAGGGCACTGTTTGACGAGCCAGTTGGCGAGGCGTGTCTCCACATCCTTGAGGGTGAGGTCTTCGATCTGACCGACGAGGACATTGAGGTGGATGGCCATGGACGCCAGCATTCGAAGGGCCAGCTCGGGAGTCTCCCGGAGCATCTCGACGAAGCCCTCCTTGCGGATGAGGAGGATCTGGGACGATTGAAGGGCTCGCGCGTTGGCGGGGTAGCCCTGTTCCATGGTGAGGGTCGCCTCCGCGAGGGACTCTCCGGGTCGGAAGACGTGGATCACCTGTTCCTTGCCGGCAGCGTTGACGCGATGGACGCAGAGGGCGCCGCTGCGGACGATGTAGAAACCCTTGGAGGGTTCGCCTTCACGGAAGAGGTACTCGCCCGATTCGAGGTTGCGGGGCGTCACCATACCCGCAATGCGACGCAAATCCTCGTTTCCAAGCCCGACGAAGAGCCGCGCGGACCGGAGGGCCTGGATGAGAGCGGATTCCTTGAACTCGGCCGTGGAGGGGGGCATGGGGGGTGGGAGGGTGTCAGTAATCAGCAATCAGTAATCAGTTATCCTGGGCGGTGGGCAGAAGAGGAATGGTTCGCTCGGTTTTTGGAGGAGGTGTTAGGACCGGATCTGGCCGTTCCCGATGCCAATCCATTTGTAGGTGCAGAGTTCGTCAAGGCCCATGGGGCCGCGGGCACCCAGTTTGTCGGTGCTGATTCCGATCTCGGCGCCCATTCCGTATTCACCGCCGTCGGTAAACCGCGTTGAGGCATTCCAGTAAACGGTCGCGGAATCGACCTCGTGGAGGAACTGGCGGGCGGTGGATTCGTTGGCGGTGACGATGGTGTCGGTGTGATGGGAGCCATGCCGCGCGATGTGCTGGATGGCGTCTGAGGCGCCGTCGACGACTCGGACGTTGAGGATGAAGTCGTTGTATTCGGTTTCCCAGTCCTCGGGCTTGACAGCGACGAGTTTCCCCTCGGGCGGGCGGGTCTTCATTCCGAGGAGGGTGAGGGAGGGTCTATCGGCGCGGAGTTGCACACCCTTTTCCCAAAGGGCCGCGGCGGCGCGGGGTAGGAACTCGGTGGCGACGGGCCAGTCGACGAGCAGGGTTTCGGCGGCGTTGCAGGCGGAGGGGCGCTGGGTCTTGGAATTGATGATGATGGATTCGGCCATAGCCCGGTCGGCGTCGCGGTCGACATAGACGTGGCAGACGCCCTTGTAGTGCTTGATCACGGGAACCTTCGAGCACTCGGTGACGGCGCGGATGAGGCCTTCGCCGCCGCGTGGGATGCAGAGGTCGACGTACTGTGTGAGGGAGAGGAGTGCGGGTATCGCATCGCGATCGGTGACGGGAACGACCTGGATGGCTTTATCAGGGAAACCGGGCACGGCGCCGCGGCCGGCGGCGACGAGGAGTTCGGCGATGAGCCGGTTTGAATGGAGGGCCTCCTTTCCGCCGCGAAGGATGGTGGCGTTTCCGGACTTGAAGCAAAGGCTGGCGGCATCGGCGGTGACGTTGGGGCGGGACTCGTAAATGATGACAATGACGCCGATGGGGACGGTGATCTTCTGAAGGCGCAAACCGTTGGGGCGGGTTCGGTCATCGAGGATGCGTCCGACCGGATCGGGGAGGGCGGCGACGTCGCGGAGGCCGTTGGCCATGGCGGCGACGCGTTTTTCGTCGAGCTTGAGGCGATCGAGCATGGCGGCGGAGAGCCCGAGGCTGCGGCCGGTTTCCATGTCGATGGCATTGGCTTCGAGCAGGGCCGGGTTGGCTCGGTCGAGGGCATCGGCCATGGCGCGGAGGCACGCGTTCCGCTGCTCGGAGGTCAGTTTCGCCAGGCCGAGGGAAGCGCATTTGGCTTCGGCGGCCAGAGCCGTCATTTGTTCGGCAATCGACATGGGAAGAATCTACCTGGGGACCGGGGGCGGAGCCAGTCTGGCGCGTAACGAGGAAGGCCCCGCAATGTTGGACTGTCGGTGACGCCCGGCCGAAGCCTCCGCGTCGCCCATCGTCCTTGCGGGGCCGAAAGGGCGATCCGCCTGGGGGTGGCGCCGACTTGAACCGACCGGCGTCCAAGCGAATCGTGAGGGCAGTGTTGGGATTCGACGGGAAGGGCGCTACGCGTTTCTTGGCGCAGGCTCCCCCTCGGTTGGGATTCGAACGATGTCGGGGATACGCTCGAGAGTCACTGCGCCAGCGCGCGATAGAAGACGGGTCCAGATCCGGTCGGATCGGTGACGGCGGCGGGGGATGTAAAGGAGCCGACGTCGACCCAGGTGTTGAAGTCCGGCGATTTCTGGATGGTGTACACGCGCCCTTCGGTGCCGGTGACGGTGAACCGGATCGAGCCAGCCTGGAGTGTGGGTTGACCCAGGCGGGCGGGGGAGGCGGTGCCGCCACCCTGGACGACGTTAAAGGCGCGGAGACCATGATTGGTGTCGAGTACGAACAGGCGGTTCGCGCCGAAGTCGATGGAGCCGGTGCCGTTGGGATTGGGTTGCTTGGGCAGGACGAGGCGCTGGTCGACGAGGGTGGGAGCGTTTTCCGCTCCGATTTGGTAGAGCAGGACGTTGTCGGGATTTTCGAGGGCGACTCCGGCGAGGAGGTTGCTCGACGGGAGGGTGCCGATGAAGCTGATGGCATTGGGCACTTCCTCCGGAGTGTACGATCGGGCGAGTACGGCGGTGCCATCGGCCGGATTGAAGCCGACATGGACAAGCGGCTGGCCGCTGGCGGTTCCGAAGATCGTGTTACCGGGGCCGAAGGCGATCCCCAGGCCGAACGCGCTGGAGGGGATGTCGGCCACGGTGAAGATCTGGGCGGAGAAATCGAAGCCGTCCTGGGTCGATAGGACGGCGAATTTCCGGCCTTCCTGAGGGGCCAGGCCGCGGGCGCCGAGAAGGATCTGGGTGGAAGGGCCTCGTCCGCGGATGTCGAGGGTGTCGCCCCAGCGTTCGACGAGACCGAGGTCTCCTGAGAGCGTGGTGGCGACCGGGACGGAATCCGGACCGTCATTGTTCCAGCGGTAGATCTGGAAAGCGGCGGTGGAGGCGTCGGTGACAAGATTGGCGGCGAAGACGACGCCGTCGTCGGCGACGCCGAGCATGTTAAGGGCAAGGGTGCCGCCTGCGATAACGGGGAGCTCCTCGGCAGTCGTAAGGCGGAGGTTGTGTTTCTGGGTGCCGGTAGCGGCGTCGAGGACGGCGATGGTGATGGCGGGGGAGCGGGAGGCGACGAGCAGGTTGCCGGTGGCGGGATTGTAGGCGAGGCCACGCTGGGTGTTGTCGGAGGTCAGGTAGGGGCGGTTGCCAGGGAGGAGAGACCAGGCGGGTGTCAGGATGCCTGCGTTGAGGGCGGCCTTGACGGTGAGCGTGGCCGGGGAGCTGGTGACGGCTGTGTTGGAGGCATTGGTGATGGTGACGGCGTATGTGCCGGCCTGGGCCTGAGAAACGTTGGTGAGGGTCAACTGGGCGTTGGTGGCGCCGGGAAGGAAGACGGTGTCATTGAAGACCCACTGATATCCAAACGGGGGTGTGCCTTGGGCGGCGACGGCGAGGGTGAAGGAGGCGCTTTCGTAGACGGTGCCGCCGATGGGTTGGGTGGTGATGCTCGGAGGGTCCGCCACGACGGACTTTTCGATCCTGAGTGCCAGGACGCCGTTATTGGATTCAACGGCGACAAGGGTTTCACCGCTGAGGGCGGCGGCGCCTGTGCCGTTTCCGTTCGCGTTTGCAG
>JBBQIU010000458.1:0-3863 GCA_038325245.1 Verrucomicrobiota bacterium | reverse complement strand
AGGATCAGACCATCGGCGTCGTGTCGGTGCAGAGCTACACGGTGAATCGCTATCACCGTGCCGATCTTGAACAGTTGCAGATGCTGGCCGCCCATTGCGGTGCTGCGATCGCCCGCATGGAGGCCGAGGAACGGGTTCGCGGGAACGAGGGACGCCTTCGGCTCGCGATGGAGACGGCCCGGATGGGGTCATGGGAAATCGACCTCGAATCCGGTCTCCTCGTCGCTTCCCCTGAGGCGGAAGCCGTCTATGGCTTCTCCCCCGGAACGATGTCCGGGAACGAATCCCAACTCTGGAGGCGTGCCCCCGAGAAGGAGTCCGCGGAGATTCGGCGGCAACTGGAGGACGTCCACGCGGGGCGCGCGTCCGGATTCGACGCCGTCCATCGCGTGCTCGCCGAGGATGGGGAGCGCTGGCTCGAGGTGAAGGGGCGCATCCACGGTTCCGCCGGCGCTGGGACCACTCCGCGCCTCATCGGGATCTCTGCCGACATCACCGTCCGGCGCCAGTCCGAGCGGTCCCGGGAACGACTCGAAGCGCAACTCCGTCAATCCCAGAAACAGGAGGCCATCGGCACGCTGGCGGGCGGGATCGCGCACGACTTCAACAACCTCCTTGCGGTGATCCTGGGGAATGTCGAAACGGCCCGGTTCGATTCGGAACCAGGGGACCCGGTCCGTGAAAGCCTCGACGAGATCCATAAGTCCGGTTTGCGCGCCCGGGATCTTGTCCGCCGAATCCTAGCCTTCAGTCGCCCCCCGGATCACCACCGCATCGTGGTACGTCTGGAACCGATCGTGGACGAGGTGGCCAAACTGCTACGTTCCACACTACCCGCCGGCGTCGAGATCACGACGACCTCGACCGCCGACGCTCCGGCCGTCATGGCCGATCCGTCCCAGATCCATCAGGTCCTCCTCAACCTGGGTACCAACGCCTGGCACGCCGTTGAAGGCCGGGCCGGACACATTACCTTCCGCCTTGCCGCCGTGACCGCGGATCCAGCCATGACCGAGCTTGTTCCCGGTCTCCGCTTCGGTCCGCACGCGCTCATCCAGGTGATCGATGATGGCAGGGGGATGTCCGCCGACGTCCAAACCCGCATCTTTGATCCGTTCTTCACCACCAAACCGCCGGGCAAAGGCACCGGACTCGGCCTGCCCGTGGCCCTTGCTATCGTGAAGTCCCACGCCGGAACCATGGCCGTCGAAAGCGCCGAGGGGCACGGAACGACCTTTAGCATCTACCTGCCCGAAGCCGGTTCCGAGGCCAGGAACGAACCGCTCGACCCCGCAAGCGACTGGCCGTCCGCCGCCGGGACGGGCGCAAGAATTCTGTTCGTCGACGACGAAGAAGGCCTGGTTCGACTCGCGCGACGGGTTCTCGAAAGTTCCGGGTACTCGGTGGAAACCTTCCTCGATGCTCGCGATGCCTTGAACCGGTTCCGTGCCGATCCCGACCGGTTCGACGCGGTTATCTCCGACTTGTCGATGCCGGGGCTTTCCGGTCTCGACCTTGCCCGTGAGATTCTGGAACTGCGTCCCAGGGTGGCGATGCTGCTCTGCTCCGGGAACCTCTCCGAAGCTGAGAAAGCGGACGCGCTCGCTCTCGGCGTGCGCGTCGTCCTCCCGAAGCCCTACTCATCCGGTGACCTCCTTCCTGCGCTTGCCGAAGTTCTGTCCCGCCCTGGCGACGGACGGTAACGAGCACCCGGCACCTGAAGGGCGCCACCAAACCCAGCCGAGGGCAACGCCCTCGGAAATGCCCATCCGTTTCCGACCACGCCCCGGAGGGGCAACCCATGGGCCGACATCCTTGGGTTGCCCTTTCAGGGCGAACAAGCGATGGAGGGCGCCGCTCCGTCGGCGCCGGGGATTGGGTTGGGGCTGGAGTTCGACAGGTTCCGACGGAGCGGAACCCTCCAGGGCGGCTTCGGTTCATGGGTAGCAACGATTTCCCAAGCCTTGTCTCCGCCATTCGGCGCTGCACAAGCTTCCCATATGCCGCACGGCCGCCTTCCGTTCCACGACGCTTTCCGGACCTGCTTTGCCCTGTGTGTCCTAGGTTTGGCGGCCTCGGCGCCTGCGGGTCCCCGGATCGACCAGATCCAGGTCGTGGGCACGCACAATTCCTATCACGTGGCGCCGCACCCGTCCCTCGATGCCCTGATACGCTCCCGGAATGCCGAGGTGGCGGACTCCCTGGCTTACACGCATCGATCCCTGACCGAACAACTCGAGCGACTCGGAATCCGTCAGATCGAACTGGACGTCTATGCCGACCCGCAGGGCGGACGATATGCCGAACCCGCGGGCCTTCGGATCGCGGCGTCCCGGAATCTCCCGGCGCCGCCCACGCCGGACGTGGTCGCTCTGCGCGCGCCGGGTGGAAAGATTCTTCATTCCCCGGATTTCGACTATCTCACGACGGTGCCGTCGCTCCGGGTCGCCCTTCAGGAATTGGACGCGTGGTCGGTCCGGTATCCCTCCCATCTGCCCGTCTTTGTCATGCTCGAGTTGAAAGCGGACGCCGCTGGAGCCGAGTTCACGCAACCGCTCGGCTGGACCGGCGCGCTCCTGGAGGAATTGGAGAGGGAGATTCTGGACGTCCTGCCGGCGCACCGACTCTTCAGGCCGGACGACCTGCGGGGCAACCGCAAGAGCCTTCGCGAAGCGGTGGCCGGCCGCGGATGGCCGGAGATCGGCGAGATGCGCGGGAGATTCGTGTTCCTGCTCGACAACACCGACGGCGTTCGGGATCTGCTCCTGGCGCCTTCAGCGACGCTCGCGGGACGGGTGCTCTTTGCGAGCGTGGACGACGATCAACCCGCGGCGGCGTGGTTCAAGATCAACGATGCCATTGCGGAAGGGGACCGTATTCGCCGGCTCGTTCGCGCGGGTTTTCTTGTGCGCACGCGCGCGGACATTCCCACCGTGGACGCGCGGTTGGGCGACACGCGGCGGCGCGAGGCGGCGTTCGCCAGTGGGGCGCAGTTAGTCAGCACAGATTATCCGGAGGCGAACCCGTCGTTTGGCCCGTTCCGGGTGCGCCTTCCGGGAGGTGTTGTGGCAAGACCGAACCCGGTCTCGATGCCAAACGCTCCTGTCGGGGCGGACCTTGAGGAGATTGCGCCGCGAGGGTTCGAACCGTTCACGGTCGCGGAACTCGATCATCTGAATTATCGCGCCATGCGAGCCCACGTTCGCCGGAGCCTGACGGAGGCGAGCACGGATTACGCGCGCCTGCTCGAACTCGATCCCGCGCGACCGCTGACTCCGGATCAGGCCCGGGTCATCGCGGAGCTTTGCCCGATTCTCCTGACCGTCGCCGGCGAGCCGTTCCCGTTGCGGGACATCGTTGCCCTCCATCATCCGTCGAAACCGTTGATAGGGTATCACCTCTTCTGGGCCGATGACATCGACTTCCCAGACGACAACGATCCGACCGACCACGAGATCGTCTGGGTGTCGTACAATCCGGTCGACGGGCGGGCGACGAGGATATTCACGTACTTTCACGGAGAGATCCTGACGATCGCGGCGCCCAGCGGGGTCACCCGTCCGTGGATCGCGGTGGAGTGGGGCAAGCACGGGAGCCTGCCCCTCGAGAATGGGCAGTTGCCGGTCGAACCTCCCGCGTTGCGAAGGCACTGGGAACGGCTCCGGGACTCGGGGATCCGCCTGCCTGATCATCCCCTGGCGCACGACTGGCCAAACCGGTTCGGGCGCGATTGGAACGCCTACCGGCGGTTCGACGAGGGTATTGATCCGCGCCCCCTTTTGGAGCAACCCCAGCGTGCCTGGCTATCGTCCCGTGCCAATGCGGTCCTAGACTACCACGCGCTGCCCTACAATTTTTCCGCC
>JBBQIU010000457.1:0-3868 GCA_038325245.1 Verrucomicrobiota bacterium | reverse complement strand
CCCACTCCGACGCGACCGCCGCTGCGCCTCCTACTCGATTGGAAGGACGGAGCGGTTCAAAGCACCCTCCAGGATCCGGACGGAAACGTAGTCGGTCCGGTGGCGGGTCCCGCGGCCAGGTGGAGCACCGTGATCACGGCGTCGCGGGACGCCGAATCCGTAGGCCCCTCGGCCCATGACCCGGAGTCCGCCCGCCGGTCCGCCATGGGCGACCTTCTGGACGGCGGTTTCCTGCGGGCTTTCGAAAAGGCACTCCGTAAGCGAAGCGCGTCCCCGGTCGAATTGGTCCTGGCGCGAGCCGTCGAACGCCTTCCCTGGGAGTTCCTGCCTGTCGGTTCAAAAACGCTCGCACAATCCGCAGCCCTGTTCCGGGCGCCGGTCGGCGTGTCCTCCGAGGCGCGCGGGACTCCCGCGGTGGCGGCCCGCCTGCGCGCGTTGGTGATCGGGAATCCTTCCGCGGACCTTCCCCACGCCTCCCTTCCCGGCGCGGCCGAGGAAGCCCGGGAAGTCGTGCGCGCCATCCAGGACAGCGGATTCGGGGAAGCCAAGCTCCTGATGGGGGCGGAAGCGACCGTGGATGCCGTCCGCGCCGAAGTGGAGGCCCGCGCCCCGGACATACTGCATTTCGCCGGGCATGCCTGGTACGACGAGCACGAGGCGTTTCTCTTTCTGTCCGACGGCCGCCTGACGGCGAGCATGCTTCGGCCCTGGCTCACTCGTGAGCCACCGGCCTTTCTGTTCCTGAATTCGCACTTCACCTCCTTCATCCCGCCAGGCGTAGAACATGCGGCGCCCTCGCCGACGGAACTCGCCATCCACGCCGGACCTGGCGGTCGCGATGGGTTCGCGGACGTCGCCATGCGCAGCGGGGTCTCGTCCCTGCTCGGAGCCTTCAGCGGGGCGGTCAGCGACGACGTCGCACGGAGGTTTGCCATATCGGTGTACCAGTCCCTGCTCAGGGGTCGAACCGCGGCGGAAGCCGTTCAGATGGCCCGGGGCGTCCCAGCGAGTGCGGGCGACCTGACAGCACACCTCTATTCCCTTCACGGCGACGGAGGGCTCCGGCTGACGAAATGACGGCTGATTGGCGTGCACCTTCACGTTGGGTCGGAGACACGTTTCTCCATCATGACGTTCCCGAGAACTCGACCATCCTTGCGCCTTCCCCGAAGCCGGGTCTTCGTTCACGCCTTGGCATTGACGCTGTTCGTCATCGGAGACCTCGCCAGGGGCGCCGAATCCCTGCGCCTTCTTCCGCTTGAACCGCAAGCCAACGGCTGGCGCATCGCCTGGGAGAGCACCGCCGACAGCCACTACGAATTGCAGCGCTGGGACGGCATCAACGTCGGCTCCTTCCAACGCCCGCTCTGGGAACCGGTCACCCGCGTTCTGGCCCTGGGTCCCGTCTCGTTCATCGACGAACCCGCCTCCTTCACCGGCTGGCGCTTCTACCGGATCGCACTCCTCAGTTCCGGCCCCGCACCCGACCGGACACCGCCCGTACTCGCCGATTTCCGCGCGGACCTTCTCGGCGTCACCGCGTCGGCATCCGTGCGGCTCGCGATCACGGCGACCGATGAGTCGGAGGTTCAACGGGCAGAATTCCTCGCGGAGGATCGGTCGCTGGGTCTCGGGCTGAGGCAAGGCAATCTCTGGTCGCTCGAAGTCCCGTATGCCGACGTCGCCTCCGTCCTCCGGCTGGTCGTCCGCGTGACGGACACGGTGGGAAATGTCGCGACGCTCGAACGGGCGCCTCCCCAGACCTCCAACGCCACCCAACGGTTCACCGCGCTCGACGCCACGGGTCGCCCTGTTCCCGGCTCCACCATCGCCCTCTCACCCGGAAACCTTCCTCCCCTTCAGTTCCTCCCCGGCGGCGCCGTCACCGAACGCAATTCCCTCTCGATAAGACTCCCCGGAACCTCCCAGCTCGCCGTGTCCGGCGGCCGTGAAGTCCTGCGGTTTACGGAAGCCGAAATCCGCCTGGGCCGCGATGCCGCCTTCCAATTCGATCTCGCCCGTCTCGGGCAGGCGTCGCTCGCGTCGCATGAACCGTCCGGCTCCAAGTCCCTCTCCCTCCGAAGCGGAGCGAAGGTGGGAGAGGGTGGTTCCTCGAAGGCGGAACCGGGTGAGGGTTCCGCTCCCCGGTTCACCGCTGGTGATCGCGCCTTATTCGCCCCATCCACTCCCCATGCCTCCCCCCTGACCCGCGACATCACCGCCATCGACGGCGGGGTTCGCGTCGTCAACGCCTCCCCCATCGAACTCCCCACCGGCCCCCTTACCGCCGCAAACCTTGAAGCGCTGCTCGGCCTCGCTCCCGGTCAAGGCGTGCCCCTCCTCGTCTTCGACCAATTCAACCTGCGCTGGCATTCCGGCGTCCTTGAAGACGCTGGCATCCGCGGCGGCCGCTTCGCCTTCACGGACCTTCCGCTGCCCGCCCTTTCTGGCGATTACCCGGATCACATCCTGCCCCTCGCCGACGTCGACGTGGTGCGTCTCCCCTACCACGGCCGTTACAACTGGCCCAGCGGCGGAACCGAAGCGCCCGAACTCCAACTCGGCGCCGCCCATCCCGGTTGGCTCGAGCTGCGCCCCGACGGTTCGATGGGCTGGCACAATCGCAGCGAAATCCGCCTCCCGGGCGGCGGTCGCATCCGCGTCGACATCGCCCTCGACGATCCCCTGTACCGACTTGGAATCTTCGCCGACAGCGTCCAGGTGCCGCTGATCGGCAATCTCGCGGAACTCATCCTGCCGGACAACCCGGCCGCCTGCCTCGATCCAGGACTGGATCCCGCCGCCCTCACCAGGGCGACCGGTTGCCTGGACGCCCTCGGCCTGGCGTACCTGAACGTCAGCGCCAGCGCCGTGGCCGCCGCCCCGATTCCCGACAATCCCGAGACCGGCGGCCTGCCCCTTCCTCCCGACGACCTCGACACATCCGTGAGCGTCCTGAACGCCTGGGGTCATCGCGCCGTCGCCGCCGTCGGCTCAGCCCTGCCCATGGCACCGCAACGCGAACTGCTCACCCACACCGGCCAGTCCGCCGCTGCCGCGACAGACCTTGCGTCCGCCGCACGCCATCGCGCGGCACTCGCCCGCGCCGCCAACGGCCTTCAGCGAGGCGGACTTTCGGGTTCTGCGGAGGACATCGCCGCTTTGAATGCCGCCCTCGACGAGGCCTCCGCCGCCGCGCTCCTCCGCGCCCGTGATGCCGCCGGCACCGCAAGCTACGCCGCTCTCCTTGAAACCCTTCACGCCCTCGTCGAAACCCAGGTCCTGCTCGCCGAAGCCAACCGCCCCCAGAACGCCGCCCTCCACGCCGCCGTCGCCGATCGGCTCCAGGACTTTCTCGATGCCCACTTCGACACGCTCGGGATCGTGCCCGGCCAGTTCACGGCCACCGAGGATTCGCCCCTCGGCCGGATGAATCGCTTCACCCTGTTCCAGCACGTCCATGAACTGCTCGACACCCTCGCCCAATCCGCCCTGCTCGGGATCGATGACGCCGTCGACGTCCCGATCGACGAAGCACTGACCCAGATGGCCCAGCGACTCTGGACGCTCGTGGACATCGCCCTCGCCGAGTCCGAGTTCACCCAGGACATTCACGGTTTCCTCTTTGCCTTCGAGGATCTTCTCGAACTCCAGGCATCCCGGCAGCTCTCCATCTTCCCCACCCGCCCCGAACTCGACGTCATCCCGATGCCCGGCAGCTCCGCGTTCAACGCCATCCTGGCACGCCTCGACGCACTGTTCGTCGCCGACCTCGCCCGGCCGTATCTGGAGCGAACCCTCAACAACGAGATGGCCCAGCTCCGCCGACTCGCCCGAATCCTTCGCGAAGTTCCCCCGGACGTGACCT
>JBBQIU010000456.1:0-3869 GCA_038325245.1 Verrucomicrobiota bacterium | reverse complement strand
TCGGACAGGCTGCCACCTGGAATCCTGATTTAGTGGAAAGAGGGGCACGTGTGTCGGCAATCGAAGCGCCAGCTTCCTGGCGCGTTGGACACCGGATCTCGAGAATCTCACGGGGTACGTTGAATTGCCGGGGGCGAACGTCTCGACCCTCACTACGAACCTGGGGAACTTTGTTCAACCGGGCGGGAGCTTGCGCGGACGGGTCGAACGTCGCGACGCCGCCTGGCACGGCTGGTTGGAACTGACCAACGTGACCACTCGACCCATCGCCCCGGTCGGCATCGTGCGGGACATCGACCTGCGCCTCGTCTGGATCGATCGGGCGATTGAAATCGAACGCGGTCAGGCCTTCGTGGGCGGCCAACCCGTCCAGGTGTCAGGCCTCTGGCCCTTGCCCGGCCACCCCAACCCGGAGGCCAACCTCCGCCTGTCCGGGACGAACCTCGCGTTGGTACGTTCCACGGAACTTCTGCTCCGCGCCGACATCGACCTCACCATCGCACGGACCAACCCGCTCGCGCTTCCGGTCGTCGGCGGCTCTGTCCGGCTTCATGACAGCGTCGTCACGATGGATGTGCGCGACCTCGTGGCGGTCGACCTCGAACGTCCAAGTCAGCGACCCCCCTTCTTCAGCGTCGAACAACCGCCCCTCGCCGACTGGGGTTTGGATGTCCGCGTCCGCGGCGACCGGTTCGCCCGCATCCTCAGCCCTGTCCTCCGCGCCTCGGCCTCGGCCGACCTCGCCCTCCGCGGCACGCTTCGAAACCCCAGACTCGTCGGACAAGCTTTCGTGGATCGCGGACGGCTCGCCTTTCCCTTCGGACAACTCGAAATCCAGCAATTCCAGGTTCTCTTCACCGAGTCAGATCCCTACCGGCCCAAACTGGAAGGGCGGGCCGAAGGTTTGAGCTTCGGCTACAACCTTGGAATGGACTTGGGCGGCACTCTCGCCGAACCCGAAATCACCTTCACGTCAACGCCCCCCATGACCACCAGTGAAGTCCTTCAAATGCTGATGGCCGGTTCCCTCCCCCGGAACGAGTACTCCTACTCGACTCGCGGCAAGGCCCAGAACATGGGCACCTATCTCGCCAGCGATCTCCTCACCCAACTCGCCGGCGATCCGATGGAGGAGCCGCGCCTCACCTTTCGAAGCGCCCAGAGGGTCTCCTCCAATGGCAGTCTCACCTACTCCGTCGAGTATCGACTCACCGATCGTTGGTCCGCCGTCGCCGAATACGATCGCTGGAACCAGATCGGCGCCGGAGTCCGATGGCGTGTCCTCGAGAAGTAACACGCCATGACACGCCACTTGATCGACATAAAGTCCGCGCGAGGCCCCTCTATCTCAATCCAATCGTTCCTCGTCCGCACCGCCCTCTTCCTCCTCCTGCCTGCGCCCGGAGCCTTCGGAGCCGTCTCTCCCCGCGCCTTTCCGGCGTCCAACACGTCCCCGGCCGGTGAGCCCTCCGCCGCCGTCCCGGACACTTCCGAAGCCGCCATACCGCCAGACGTTCCCTCGGAGGTCGGTTCCGAACCCGATTCCCCCGCGCGACTTACCGTCACCGGCCTCGGCTGGATCGAGAATCTGACCCTGAAAAACGTGCTTCGCCAGGTCCGCGCCGATCGCAAATCGCAGCCGACCTACGATGCCAACTTCATCGAAGACGGCGCTTTTCTCCTCCTGAATCACATCCGTAAACTCGGCTTCCTCCGCGCCCGCCTGGCCGTTCGCGCGACCCTGTCGGACGGCACCTCGCAGGAATGGTTGTGGACCGAAGAGGAGCTTCCCACCCTGCCCAGGTCGCTCGCCGCGCGCCGGGTCGATTTCACCGTCCTCTCCGGACTTCGCTATTTCTACGACGACCTCGAGTTCGAGGGGCTCGATCCGGACGAGATCGGACCGGCCCGAGCGTACTTCGTCCGCACGGACGGGCTGCTTCGGACCCGCCAGATGCTGCGTTTCAGCCGGAGCGAATTCCAGCAAGCCATCGCCAACCTGCGCACCACCCTCCGAAACCAGGGTTTCGACCGCGCCGTCGTCACGTCGACGTCGATTGACTTCGATCACGATACGGGCGCCGTGCGCGCCCGTATCCGTGTGGAAAAGGGTGCCCGATACCGGCTTCGACAGGTCCGTATCCAGACCCGTGACACCCCGGACGGCCCCGTCGTCCAGGAGGAAGTCCGTACCGAGGGACGCCTTTTCTCC
This sequence comes from Verrucomicrobiota bacterium, assembly GCA_038325245.1. Taxonomy (GTDB): domain Bacteria; phylum Verrucomicrobiota; class Verrucomicrobiia; order Limisphaerales; family CAIMTB01; genus CAIMTB01. Next base: position 1,657 of record JBBQIU010000456.1, on the reverse strand, counting down.
AGGACCTCCCGGGAGGATCTCGCGCAACTCCTCCTTCAGGATCTCTTTCAACAAGGCTACCCGGACGCCGCCGTGACCCTTTCGGAGGCGAGCTCCAAGCCCGTCGCCAAAGATGTAGTCCGCGTCGACCTGATCGCCGACATTTCCCGGGGGCCCCGCGTCGGCCTGGGCGAGATCCGGTTCGAAAGCCCGGTGGCTCTCCGGAATGAAGAGTCGCTCGCCAAACGTGCCCGGCTCGATGGCCCATGGCTCGACCGGCTCGCCGCCGACGAAGCCCGCGCCCGACTGGCTCGCCGCGGGGGGTTCCAATTCGTCCGCCTGCGCTTCGATCCGTCCGAAACAGACCCCGGCGAAAGGGATGTCGTCTTCGAACTCGAACCGGGAAAACTCCTCACCGTGGACCTCCTCGCCGGCTACCGGAGCTATGACCTGCTCTACGGAGGAATCGATCTCATCCGCCGGGACGTCTTCGGAGTAGGCCATGTCTCCGAGCTCCGAGCCTCGCAGTCCTTCAAATCCACCGAAGGCTACATCACCTACTCCATCCCGGACGCCTTCGCCGAGGATGTGACCCTCTTCGCGGTCGCCGAGTTCCTCAGGCGCGAGGAGATCTCATTCCAGCGCCGGGAATTCCGTTCGGGCGCCGGCGTGCGCAAGGTCTTCGGAGGCTCCGGACACCAGGGCGGACTTCGTTATTCCTACGAAGTCCTGCGCGCCGACGACGCCCCGGTTGACCCCCGAGTCCAACCCAGCCCGCTCGGCGAGCAACCCAACGTCGGCGCCGTGACCTTCGACTGGTCCGTGGACCGGCGGGACTCCGCCCTCAGCCCCCGCTCCGGCTACGAGATCAAAGCCAACCTGGAGACGGCCCTTCCAGAATTCGGAGGCGACGCGCGGTACCTGCGTCCCGACGTGAGTGCCTCCACCCACGTGGGCCTCCGGGGCGGACGATTCCTCCACATCGGCGTCCAATACACGGCCATCGTCGATCCTTCCGATGAGGGCCTCATCCCCTTCAACAAACGCATCTTCCCAGGCGGCGAAGACAGCGTCCGCGGCTATCAGCGCGGCGAGGCGGGCCCCCGCAATGCCAGCGGCGAAGTCATTGGAGCCGAGTCGGCCTTCGTCTGGATGCTCGAGTTCGAACAACTGCTCACCTCGACCTGGTCCGTCGTCGGATTCGTCGACGGCGTCGCCCAGTCCGCGGAGTTCGACGAACCGCCGTGGAGCGAAGTTCTCTGGTCGGCCGGAGCCGGGATTCGCTGGAACAGCTTCATCGGCCCGGTCCGACTCGAATACGGCTACAATCTCAACCGCCGGAGCGGCGACCCCGTCGGCACCCTCCATTTCTCCGTCGGATTTCCGTTCTGAACGAGGCCGAAGGCCAACACCAAACCCGTCGATCCCCCGCCCCCCAGGGCGGTCCAAATGGCCGGGCCGAAGGCCCACACCAAACCCAGCCCAGGGCGATGCACTGATCGTTCAACACAACGCGCACGGAGGGCATTTCCCAATCCCGAAGGGATTGCGTCCCAAAGCCCAGGGTTGCGAGGAACGAGCTACCCTGGGTGGGATCGCCGAATCACCCACAACCCCAACGGGGTTGCGTCGAGGTGGCGCAACCCCGTTGGGGTTGAACCATTGAACGCCATTGACC
>JBBQIU010000455.1:0-3869 GCA_038325245.1 Verrucomicrobiota bacterium | reverse complement strand
TGAGCAGACCCGGATCCATTTCAATGAGCGCCGACGCCGAAGTGGGCGTTGACGGTGCGGGGGCTGAAGATGCCCTGGGCGCGTGTGATCTGACGGTGGAGGAGTTCGCAACCCACGGAGGAAGCATCGTCGCAATCCGGTCCGATGGGCCGGCACACACTGGTCAGAAGGATTTTCTTGTTCATGAGCTCAATCACGGACCGGGTCTGCCGGTCGTCAACATACTCGCGACACTTCGCCGTCCAGGGTCGAGGGAACGCAATGGATTTGGGGTGGAAAAAGTGGAGGCGCCGCTCGGCGACAAAAAGCAGGCTGGGCTCGATGGGGATACGGGGTCAGCGGGCCAGGAGTGGATTCCATGCGTCCACGGTCCGGGACGGGTCCCAGATCTCGCGGGGCCTGCGGGCGGCGACGTGACCATCCACGAACACGTAAGTCGCACGCCCTGAATGTCGGGCCAGGTCGGCGTCGCTGGCGAAGTTCTCGGGTGTCCAGAAGTGGGACATGATGTGGTCGGCGGTCCCTGGAACCTCCCCATGGAGCAGGGTTTCTGCGGGGCGTGGAACGTCGCTGAGGCGTCGCCAAGTGGAGGGACTGCCGAGGTAGTCATCCGCCTCGGGGTTGAGTTCAAAGTAGACATTCTGGCCGTAACTCCAGGGGCTCTTGGGTCGGTGGCTCGGGCAGCGATAGACGCCTTGAAACAGGTTGGTCCAACCCGGTCCGGCGTTGTCGCCCAGAAGCGGGGCGAGCGCGCGGCTCCATGGAAGCTGGCGGAAGGCGAATGCGGAGTGGGTGCTTCGGGGGAATTCATCCGCGTGGTCGTCGGAGTAGAGCACGGATGCGATGCCGATCTGCCGGAGATTGCCCATGCAGGCAGCGGAGCGGGCCTGCTGACGGGCGCGGGACAGGGCGGGGATGAGCATGGACGCCAGAATGGCAATAATGGCGATGACGACGAGCAGTTCGATGAGGGTGAACGCGGTGGGTGGCGGGGGACGTGTGAATGGGGTGCCCGCCGGGACGGGGGAGGTCCCGGCAGGTGTAGCGCATTGGAGAGGCGCTGAGATTCGCATCACGGTTGGTTGGCGAGCACGCGGTAGAACGCGCCGCCGGCGGGTGGGGACGAGTCGCGGAGACGATTGGTTCCCGCGGAGGCGTTCTTAAGGATGGCGGCTTCCATCCACATGCCGGACCCGAGGGCGGTGCGTCGTTCGAGGCGAAGCCGGTACCCGGCCCAGGACATCGAGAGGACGGCATCGATCTCGACCTGGCCGGCGGTGAGGCGAGGGCCCTGGAGGGTGATGCCGCGGGCCACGTTCCAGAGGAGTTTGAAGCGTATCCCGGTGCCGACAGCCTGGCCGGAGGCATCGACAACGAACGCTTCATAATCCGCTTCCACGGGGCCAACAACGCCCGGGGGCAGGGCGTAGGCCGGGTGGAACATCAGCAGGTTCCACTCGAAGGATTCGGACGAGCCAGCCTGACCGAACATGGGTTTCCAGGTGGCCGGGTTCTGGCGGTATAGCCGCGACAACAATCCGGGGGAGGTGGCGAGTTGGCGGATATGAATGCCATGACCTTCGGCGAGCGGGTCGCTCTCCCCATCGAGCAGGAAGCCATACTGGCGGTTGAAGGCGTAGCCGCCGCGGCTGGGATCCAGGTCCGCATACCAGGGATGAGCCGGATCGAACGAAGCCCCCGGATGACTCACCGGGAGCGGGGTGAGGGTTGGCGTGCTGGGATCCAGGTGGACCCCCAGGGTGGGCAGGCCGGCGACGACGTTATGGCGCAGGATGACGTGGACCATGGATCCCTGCATCGGGACGTTGTTGAGCATGTCGGGCTGGGCGCTGGGTCCCGCGAGATGAACCGTCACCGGGTTCGAGAAGACGCTGGTTTCGAAGCCGTCGTTGTTGCGGATTGTGGCGGCCACGACCACGGCGTGCATGCTCTCGGAGGGGACCGTGACGGACATCAGGCTGTACCGGAAGCGACCGACGGCGGGGTCGGAGTCCATCATGCCGTTGTCCATGAAGGTGGCGATGTGCTGAAGGCCCTGCGGGGAGGTGCCGACGGTGGCCGGATCGGCCAGGTAGACATCGACCAAGGCTGGCATCAGACCGTTGGTGCCGGGACCGCTCAGGGCGAGGCTGCCGGTGAAAGCCATGGAGCTGGCGGTGGCGTCGAGGGTGGGCGCCAGGTCGGTTTCGCGGCCGAGCAACAAGGCGTGAAAGGACTGAGCCAACGGGTCGTGCAGTGGATCTCCGGTGTTGCCGAAGAGCCGGTTTCCCCGAAGCGACACATAGGTCCCCTCGCGATGACGGATCAGGACGGCGGACCCATTCGCGATCACGTTGCCCTTGCCCGCGGTGAACATGGTTTCCGTGACGGGAGCGCCGACCGTGAAGCGCCCCTTCTGAACGCGCATGAGTTTGTTGAAAGGGAGGGGGGTGGTTCCATCGGCGGCGACACCGATCCAATTGCCCGCGATGACGACGCTCTCAGCGTCGCCGTAGAGTTCGAGCACGTCGTCGTTCATGCCGCCGATCACGTTGGCTTCGTCGGCGTCGGCGACGCCATCGGCGTTGGTGCCGATCCAGAGGGTGCCTGAGAGCCCGGCGCCTTCAACCGCATCGCCTTCGAGGGTTTCCCGGATGGCCTCGGGTGGGAGGGTCTTCCCATCGGGGAGCACGCCGATGAAGTTGCCGGAGACCCGGATGTCCCGGGTGTCCTCGAACTGGACGCCGATGGCGTGGGCCACGATGACATTGAATTCAGCGCGGTCTTCGACGCTGTCGCCGTTGGTGCCGAAGGCGTGGCCGCCCTCGGAGCCGTAGGCGGCGATGGCGACCTCGCCACCGGAGAGTGTGGCTTGGTCGGGGGAGATGCCGAACCAGCAACCGCTCACGGATCCGCCGCTGGCACCCTCGGAAAAGTAGATGCCGAAGGTGTCCGAGTCGGTGCCGGCGAGGACCGAGAATCCGCGAACCACGACATCGTGGGCTCGGATCTGGAGGGAATAGTCGGGTTGCTCGCCGGACACGGGGTGAGGGGTGAGCGAACGGGCGTCGAGGACGACCTTGAGAACGGCGTTGTTGGCGTTGGTGATGGCGTTGGAGTTGGGGCGGGCCCCGGGTTGGGAGAAGCCGTCGATGACCGTGTGTGGGGCGAAGAGCTTGGGAAAACCGCCGGGGGGTGCGGCGATGACGTGGGGGCCGTCCCCGGGGACCTGGAACCGGATGACGCCTCCGTGGGTGTCGGAATCCTCCTCGGTGACGAGATTGGATTCGCCGACCGACAACGGGCGGCCCAATCCGTGGACGGCGTCATCGCCGACGAGTTGGGCGAGTTCGTCGTTCAGGTAGGACACCGCTTCGACCAGGGTGAGCGAGGCATTGGGAACCGTGTCGTTGCCGGCGGAATTGACGGTCACGACGAGGGTTTGGGCGGGGGTGACGGGGGCGAATGCCAGGGCCGAGGCGGCGATGGCGAGCAGGCGCAGGGGGATAATTTTCATAGGCTAAAGGATTTGTGAAAAAGACGACTGGGTTGGATGGGGGCGTTGGAATGGGGACGCGCCAACGGCAGCGGCTGGCTGCGGCGGGCAAGGGGGACGGCATCTTGCAGAGGCGATCCGGGTTGCTGGGTCGCGGTCCGCAGGCGGACCGGAAAACAGGGCCTGGGGACCGTGGATGGCGGAACGACACGAACCGCCAGAGGATTGGGAGTGTCCCAAGTGCGGGGCGACGATGCGCATGGTTGCCTTCATCGAGCGACACCAGACCGAAGTGATCGAGAAGATTCTCCGACACTGTGGCCTGTGGGAGGACGCCCCGGCCCGCGGCCCCCCAGCACCGGCGGGGGTAACG
>JBBQIU010000454.1:0-3875 GCA_038325245.1 Verrucomicrobiota bacterium | reverse complement strand
GAATGGGGTCCCCTCGCCCGTCTGTATCAGCTCCGCGCCCGGTTCTATGACCCGGACCTCGGCCGGTTCCTCAATCAGGATCCCCTGGGAATGGCCGGCGGCTCCCACCGCTACGCCTACGCCGCCAATGACCCCGCCAATCAGTCCGATCCCACCGGCCTCTTCGCCCGCAAAGAGGAGAACCTCACCAGCCGCGACAGCCGGTTCGTCGACGCCGAAGCGCAGGGCTCCAAGGCCTTCTGGGTTTCATTCTGGTCCTTCGGACACGCCAGCTACGACGTCCAGACGGTCCGGGGAGACGACGGCCGGTTCCAGCTCGTCGGCGTCACCGACCAGGCCATCGTCAAAGGTTCCAGCGAGGACAACCTCGCCAACCTCGGCATGTTCTTCTACGGCCTCGTCAACAAGGGCCTGTACGGCGTCGGCAAGGAATTGATAACCATGGCCCTCGATGTGCCGCGGCTCTTCGGCATCGGCACCAACCAGGGCTTCCAAAGCCAGTTGTTCCGCATGGCCGAAAACATTCACGGCTTCAACGATGTCCTCCGCGCCGCCGGCGGCCTCGTCGCCGCGCCCTTCCTGAGCCTCTGGTCCCTCGGCGAAGCCATCTTCTCGGGAGACCCGGAAGCCGCTGGCGAACAACTTGCCGGCAACCTTCCCCTGCCCACCCGCTTGGGTCGGATCGGAAAACCCGCCGCCAACCTCGCCACCGTCACGGGCTTCTTCCGCAGCAGCATCGGCGCCTTCGCCGATAACCTGAAACCCCCGTTCCTCGGCGAATCCGCCGCCCTCCTTGGCGGCGTCAAGGGTCTCGCGTCCAATATCGCCAAGCGCCTCCCCGACGCCCACGACGCCCTGGCTCTCGCGTACATGGAGTATCACGCCTACGGCCTGGGACACGTCGCCAGCAATGTTAGCCATGCCACGGGCGCGCGGCTTAGCGCCGGAATGAAGTCGGCCTACCAACGGTTCCAGGCAGCCCCTTCCGCGCGTGAAATGCTCAGCCAGGCCTATAGCTCCGCCGTCGAACGCGTTCGTGCCGTCTTCCGCTCCACAACCAACGAGGCACTGGGCAACGCCGACCACCTCGCCGCCGTCGGCAAAAACACCCCCGCCGACCGCGTCGAGGCCCGCCTCAAGGATCGCATGGATGCGCTCTACAACGACCGCATCCGCCAGGGTTACTCCCCCGAAACCGCCCGCCGTGAGATCGCCCTCCGTGAGGCCCACTACCGCAAGGAACTCATGCAGGACGCCATCCGGACGGAGGTCGCCCGCGATGCCGCCCGCCTGAAGTACAACGACGTCTGGAAGAAGAAGATCAAGGGCGCGTCCGGCGAGGCGGACATCGCCAAGGTCCGGAAGGCCGCCGAGGACGCCGCCGCGGAGACCTTCCGGAACATCAACGACCAGTACGCCAACGTTCGAAATCCAGAGTACATCTCGGCCCTCGATCAGCCTGCCCGCCTGAAGCTCTCCGATCAGGAACTCCTCATCCACCTTGGCGCCGACAAAACCCTGCTCAAGGGATTCAAGGACGGGGACCCCACCGCCCGATCCCTCGCCTATCTCCTCCGCGAAGCCAAGGACTGGGCGCCCCTTCGGAAGACGCTCATCCAGCAGATCCGTGAGGGACGTACTCTCCAGGAATTCCGCGATTTGGGCGCCGTCGACACCCGGACGTTCTCCGCTCTCGAAAAGGCCGCCAAGACGTTCGGCAAGGGCCAGGAACTCACCGTCTTCGGCAGCTTCGGCACGGATCTCGTCACCTTCGCCAACCGCCACATGCTCATCACCACGGTCCGCGAAGGCCGCGTCAATCTCCGCAACCTCATGTCCGCCTACGGCCGCGGCGGCGAAGCCATGGTCCTCGGTCGCATCATCCCCGACATGGCCAAGAAGGGCGGCCCGTTCTCCGACTCCGGGGACTTCGACTTCGCCGTCTACCGCGGTCGCGATAATTCCCTCCCGGGCAACGAAGCCATCGTCTGGAACAAGGACCAGCAGGCCATCCAGGCCGACGCCGTCCGCGACCTCCTTCCGAGGAACAAGCGACATCTGCCCGCCGACTTCGATTATGCCGTCTACGAAAACGATGTCCTACGTGGCTTTGACACGTCCTACCGCGGACGCGCCCGCTTCGGGTACAACGAGTCCACCAAGTCCTTCGGATTCCTCGGCCGCGTCCAGTCCGTGATCTACGGAGAGGGCGGAGCCGTCCTTCGAGACTTCCCACAATTCTTCAACCGCGGCGGCATCCAGCAGGTTCCCCAGGCCGCCATTTCGACTCGGTTCAACATCGAGAATGTCGAGCGGATCGGATGGTGGACCGCCGGTGTGCCCTACTTCTGGAACGACCTCGCCCAACGCTCTCAGTCCACCAACCAGTGGTTCGCCAGCGGCGATCTCAGCAGCTACGCCAGTGTCGCGCGCCTTTACCTTAGGGGCATCGAAACGGCCTGGACCACAGCCAGCGGTCTCTTCGGTTCTTCCGGCACCACCGCCAACACCGGCGTCTCCTTCAACATGTACATCGTCGGTGCCTACACGCCCCACTTGGGCGGCGGCGGTTCCACCGTCCCAGTTCCTCCGGCACCGCCCTCCGGCATCGGTCCCAACTCAAACCGCCCCGAACTCGGCAGTGCCGCCTTCGGCACCCCCACCCTCGCATCCCTCGCCGCCACCGCATCCATCCCCGCCCTTCCCCCGGCGCCTCAATCGGGCGTTTCGGCGAGCCTTCCCACGGGTTCTCTCGGCTTCTCGGAACTCGCCGATGCCGTCCTCGTCGCCCTGTCCGGCACCGTGCCAGCCCTGGTTAATGGCACCTTCGACGCCGTCGGAGCCGAAGGCATCCCCGCCGGTTGGAATGCCTTCGGCAACGTCTCCGTCGCCAACGGACGCGCAATCCTCTCCGCATCCTCCGGCCGTCTCTACTCGGATCTCTCCCAAACCTTCGTGATCCCTTCAGGCGCCCGCCGACTCACCCTCACCGTCACCATCGACCCACTTCGACAGGTTGCAGGACAACCCGGTGACGCGTTCGAGATCGCCCTGCTCAACGCCTCCACCGGACTCCCCCTCGGCGCCACCGCGCGTGACCTCACCCAGACCGACGCCCTCTTCAACCTCCAGCGCGATGGCACCCGACATGCCGCGGAAGGCACCACCATCGTCTCAAGCTCCGGCGGCGTGCTGAGTCTCTCCATCGACCTTGCGGGCATCGACGCAGGCACGGCCGCCACGCTGTACCTGGATCTCATCTCCTTCGGCGCCACCGGCAGTTCTGTTTCCATCGACGACGTCCGGATCACCACTGGCCCCTCCCTCACCGTCGGACTCGATCCGTCCACCGACGGTGGCGTCCCCGGCGACCTCATCACCAACATCTCGCCCGTCATCCTTGTCGGCACCACACAACCCCTCCAGGTGGTCACCCTCGACCTCGACGACGATGGCTTCGACGATGGCACGACGTCTGCCGACGACGCCGGGCGATTCCAGTTCCGCGGCATCCTGCTCGCCGACGGCGACAATCCTCTGCGCCTCCGCGCCTCCAATCCTGAGGGTGAGGTCATCCTGGAAAGCCTGATCGTCCTTGACCGAACCGCCCCGCGCTTCATCGCCGCCGACATCAGCAACGGAGCCCCACAGCGCTCCATGGTCTCGTCGCTCGTGCTTCGTTTCTCGGAAGACGTCGTCGGAAGCATCAACCCGTCCGACCTCGTCCTGCGCAACTTCACCACCGGCCTCGACGTCGAACCCGCCTTCATCCGGTTCGATGTCCGGACCGATCGTTCCCTCCGCCTGACCTTCCCCGATCTGCCCGGAGGTTCCCTGGCCGACGGGAATTACATCCTCGGCCTTCGCAACGCCGG
>JBBQIU010000453.1:0-3880 GCA_038325245.1 Verrucomicrobiota bacterium | reverse complement strand
CTTTGGATCGGCATCAACGGAGATGGGGTGAATGGGGTGCGAAGTGCACGCCGACGCCGCATCTGCAAACATCTAAGCCGCCAATGCAGCCAGCTAGGCTATTTTACTTATGCAAAATATCATTGCCGTTTTCACCTGTCGGGATGCAATCTCCCGCAGCCTAGACCCGGACCTTCACTCCCATGAAAACAACCCTTCAGAAACGAATCACGCTTGGCTGCATTGGATTTCTCGCATCCACCACGCTCGCCTTTGCACCGCCCACCACCTATTTCTTCGATGATTCCGGCGCCCGTGGTGGGGCGGGCACTGGGATCTTCACAATCGATATCGGGTCGGCGCTCGGAGATTTCCAAGCCAGTGCCGTGGCCGGGGACGGGAACACGTTTGGTGTGTGGGATTCGGTGATGTTCCGGGCCCACCCTGGGAATTACCCGGGCATTGTCATCAGCAATTTAGTTGGGGCCACCTTGGAGTTCAGCGCATTAGCCCTTGGAGGTGGTGAGATTAACTCGGGTTCGCAGGCTGATTTGGAGTGGGAAAACCTGCTCCGCCAGCTCAATGCGAATGGAGTCGTCGTGAGGCCGACGGGAATTATACCCGAGGCTTCCACGTGGCTCAGCGTCCTTGGGATTGGACTGGCCGGATTCCTCGTGGCCCGGCGGCGTTGACCGGAGATCGGTTCAGTTGCGGATGTAGTACCAGATCCGCCGGACGGCCCGTATCCACGTTCCTGGGATCAGCAGGAGCCGGGAATGGTTCCAGAAGGTCTGCCACGGGTGATGCAGGGCATTCTGGATCATGCGTCGTGAAACGGCTTTCGACTGGCCCTCCGGGTCAATGCCGGGTTCGTTGAATTCATCCCGGAGCCATTCGAGGCACCGTCGCCAATTCAGATCTGAGTTTGCGGGAAGTTCGTTGTCCGAAGGCGATGGGCGGCGTTCGCGGAATAGAACGACCGCCCGGTCGGTGAAGAACACCCGCCCCCCCCGTTCCTTGAGGGCTCGCATCATTCCGAAAAAGTGCGGGTAGGTGCTGGTCCCGGCATGCTGCTCGGCAAGCTCTTGGTCGAAGCAGTCGGAGCGGAAGACGTTCATGGACCAGCAGCCGGCGGTCATCAAAGTCTCCGGATCGTCCTGGTTCGCGACGTGGACGAATTCCCGGACGTCTGCGTACCAGCGTGGAGGGCGCAAGCCCCGCCCGTACCAGCCGCCGTCCGAAACAAGCATCCAGGCCGGTGCCTCGCCATGGAGCACATTCAGGAGGTACGGAAGCGCACCCTGCCCCAAGGTTTCATCGTCCCCGATAACCCAACGATACCGACCCGCTCCCGTTCTGGCGCACAGCAATTGATTCCCTGCCGCGCCGATGTTTTCCGGATGGCGCGCGTAGTCGAAGTAGGCTTCCAGGGTTCGGGTCTCCTCGGCGAAGACGGCCTTCGTATCGTCAGTCGAGGCGTTGTCGAAGACATACGTGTGGATGTCGGTCGGCGCGAGGCTGCCGGACCGGATCTCACGCGAAATCGATCGGAGAAGATCGCGCAGCAGCCACGCGCGATTGCGCGTGGGGATGCAGAGAGATAGGAATTCCGTCGGCATACGGCGGGGATGCTTGCCGGGTCCGGTCGGGGTTCCAAGGACATTGAACCCGATGTTCGGCCGCGATCTAATGGACAAACTCAAACCGTCACTTGTGCCGCTGGAAATCGGCGGCGCGCAGACTTGCCGCCGCACTCCAGGACGCGCAGCGTTCGCTCACGCCCCTTGCCCAACCTCCAAAGCATCGTGGATACGCCCCCGAACGATTCCTCAGATGTGACTGGGGCACGCCCGGGCCCCCTGGCTGAGACCTACCGGATGGGGTTCGAAGCCCTGGGCGCGACCAGTCGAATGGTCCGTGTCGCGCCGGAGCGGTTGATGGAAGCGACTGTTCGTGCCCATGCAATGCTGTTAGAGCGTGTGAGTCGATGAACTCCTTGCGGTTCGATTCGGAACGATTCCGACGGCTGCCCGTCGTCGGGATTCTGCGGGGCTTCACTCCGGTTCAGACTGCGAACGCACTGGCCGCGGCCCGCCGGGGAGGGTTGACGACGGCGGAGATCACGATGGATACGCCCGGGGCGACGGACCGAATCCGGGCGGCCGTCGAAGCGCACGGGGACGCCATGAACATTGGGGCGGGCACGGTGACGTCGATCGAGATCCTGCAACGGGCGGTGGAGGCCGGAGCGATGTTCATCGTCACCCCGTGCTGGGTGCCTGGCTTGATCGAACGTTGTGTGGCGCGAGGGATTCCGATCTTCCCGGGGGCGCTTTCCCCTACGGAGATTGTTCGGGCGTGGGAAATGGGGGCGACCCTGGTGAAGGTGTTCCCCGCGGCGGAAAGAGGGCCGGCGTACATTCGACACTTGAAGGAAACGCTGCCCCGCGTGGCCTTGATGCCAACCGGAGGCGTCAACCTGGCGACGCTGGCCGACTGGACACGTGCAGGGTCGGATGGATTCGGCGTCGGAAGCCCGCTGTTCCATTCCGATCGGGTGGAAGCGGGGGACTGGGATTGGGTGGAAGCTCAGAGCAGGGCGTTCCGTGAAGCGTGGTGGGTCGGTCGTGGCGGGTGAGTGATCCGTCGCCACAGACCACCCACGGCTGACCACCGTCAATGGTCCAGCCACGCCCAGTCCCAGGGCCAACCGGACGCCCAGAGGGATTTGGCGTGCGGAAGATTCGGGCCGGCCTTGACGATGCGCGCTTGCGGAATCCATTCGGCGTGGCCGTCGCTGAACGATTGGTTGATACCGGCGGGCCTATTGCTCCAGTCAACCTCCCCGACGACGGCCGGGGCTCCCTTGGTTCCGTGATTGGAGATCCACGATTTGCGGGCCGGGAAGACCTGGGTGTGATCGGCGGTCAACGGCCCCATGGGGTCGGTGGTCCTGGCGGGTGAATTGGTTCCCTTGAAACGCGGGTCCTGCGTGGGGCCGTTGCCGCGAAGACCGGTGAGGATCATGAAGTTGTCGATGTGAAGGAGGCCCTTTTCGTCGAAGAGGCGGGGGGGATCGAGCCGGGTGGGACAGCGCCACGTAGTGGGCAGCATTTTCTTCTCTTTGATTTCGGCCGCGAACTCGGCGGCGTTCTTGCGGACGTTGCCGCCGGCCATGCCATAGCTGATGAGGGTGAGGGCCTGGTCCCGGCTCATCACGTACAGGGCATCGAGTTTCCAGGCGGTGGTTTGGTCTGCGGTTGGATAGGTATCGCGGTAGTCATCGGCGTACAGCGTGAACGCGAGGGCCTGCATCTTGAGGTTGGAGATGCAACTGATGCGTTTGGCCCGTTCCTTGGCCTTCGCGAGCGCCGGGAGGAGCATGCTTGCCAGGATTGCGATGATGGCGATCACCACGAGGAGTTCGATGAGCGTGAACGCGTTCCGCCGGGTCGGGCGCAACACCGGAAGGAACCGGGGCGAAGTGTCTTTCATGGTGCGGGGTGGATGCCGATTCGCCGGGGAATCGACTTCACTTACCTCCCGCATTAAGAAATGTCACGGATGGAATCCTTCACGGGGCCACACTGGTGACCGCCCGGAAGGCGCCGAATCGCGAGTTGCGAGAGATGGGAAGGCCAAGAACAACTCTCGTTGAATTGGGCGGGATTGTGAGCCCGAAGGGGATGAACAGATTCCAGTTGATGAGGTCAGTTGTCGCTTCCACCCGGTAGGTGAAACCGGGTGTCCCCTCGATCGTGAGTTGCATGAAGTCCCGGTTTGGGCCGACGGCACTGACTCGGAGCGTCGGAGCGATACCGAAGTCATCGGGACGGACGGCGCGCCAGAATTTCGGGAGCCGGTCCAGGGGGAGTGGAAGACTCAGGTTCGCGAATCCGCT
>JBBQIU010000452.1:0-3881 GCA_038325245.1 Verrucomicrobiota bacterium | reverse complement strand
TCACCGCCGAGATTCCCACGATGATACCCAACATCGTGAGGAAGGAGCGGAGGATGTTCCGGCGGATGGCCCGCAGTGCCGTTCGAAGAATAGCCAGCATAAATCAGCAAGGTTCAGGCGAGATGGACCGCCTTTTGCTCGGCATCGAGCTGTGCCAGTGCGTCGGCCGAGAGCGAACGCTCGGTGACGGCGTCATCGCTCCGGATGAGCCCGTCGCGCATCAACACGATTCGCTTCGAGAAACTGGCGATGTCCAACTCGTGGGTCACCATCACGATGGTGATGCCCTGATCGTTCAACGACTGGAACACCCCCATGACTTCCACGCCCGTGCGGCTGTCGAGATTGCCAGTCGGCTCGTCCGCCAGCAGCACGCGCGGTTCGTTGACCAGGGCGCGCGCAATGGCCACCCGTTGCTGCTGCCCGCCGGAAAGCTGGTTCGGCTTGTGGTCCGCCCGCTGCTCCAGTCCGACCATTTCCAGGGCCTTCATCGCTCTCTTCTGCTGCGCCCGCGCAGAAACGGCCGGGCGCGAATACAGCATCGGCAGTTCGACGTTCTCCAGGGCAGACGTCCGGGACAGCAGGTTGAAGCCTTGAAAGACGAAGCCCAGCTTCCGATTCCGCAGGTCCGCCAGTTCGTCCCGGTTGAGTTTCCCGATATCCACGCCGTCGAGCAGGTACCGCCCTTCCGTAGGGCGATCCAGGCAGCCGATGGTGTTCATCATCGTCGATTTCCCTGAACCGCTCGCGCCCATGATGGCCACGAACTCCCCAGGAAATATGTCGATCGAGACGCCCCGGACGGCCTGCACCTCCAGGGATCCGTTCCGGTACGTCCGGCGATAATTCTCGAGTCTGATAATTGGGTCCATGGCCGGGACAACGGGCATTATCGAGGCCGACGCCCGCCGCCAAACGGGCTTCCCAACGGATTCGGTACCGCCGTCGTGGCCGTAGACGGTGCCGTGACAATGCCGGCGGCGACGAGATCCCCGTCGCTCAATCCCTCGATCACCTCCGAATGTGTGGTGTCGCTGATGCCGACCTTGATGGATACCGGCTTGAGGACGGTCTGCACACCGCCTGACGCCGACTTTTCCTTCGCCACCAAATGGACGGTCATGGTTCTAGGGCCATCGGAGTCGGGTCTGCGGCGCTCGCCACCGCCCGCCCCGCCCATGCCTCCCCCGCCCATGCCTCCCGGCCCCCCTCCTCCTCCTCCTCCTCCGCCCTGGGCGAACCGTGCCCGCATTTCGGCGGTGGCCTTCTCGTACTTTTGCTTCTGATCCGGAGTCAGCGACGCTGCATAGGCCGTTCGCTCCTCATCCGACGGCCGGCGTCGCTCGCCACCGGCCATCCAAGGCATGACCGGCAGCCCTGCGTAGGGTCCGCTCTCGATCAATTCCACCTTCGTCATGGCCGCTGCATTTGTGTCACCCACCACCACGGCGCCCACTGGGGGGCGGAACCGAAGGGCCGAGTTGGGTATCCGCGAGACGCCCTTCCGCTCGGCCGTAATGATCCGGGCATTCGCGGTCATTCCCGGCCGCAGTTTCAAATCCCGATTCTCCACCGCCACGACGGTCGTGTAAGTCACCACACCCTGGTTGGTCGTCGGCGCATACCGCACCTGCATGATCTGGCCGGTGAATTGCCGGCCGGGAAAGGCATCGACCGTGAACTGAACATTCTGGCCGTCTTCCACCCCGCCGACATCGGCCTCGGAGACCGACGCCTCGATGCGCATTTTGGCGAGGTCGTTCGCGATGACGAAGAGTGTCGGGGTGTTCATCGACGCGGCCACGGTCTGACCCACTTCGACCCTTCGCGTGATCACGACACCATCCATCGGAGCCGAGATGGTCGTCCGTTCCAGATCGACCTTCGCCCGTTCCACATTCGCCTCGCGGGTCTTCACGACGGCCTTCGCCTGGCTCAATTGGACCCTCAAGGTATCGTAGGCTGATTTCGAAATCAGGTTGCCCGCCAGCAGTTCCTTGCCCCGGTCGAACTCCAACTGGGCCAGTTCGGTTGAGGCTTCCGCATTGACCAGTTGGGCATCGGCTTCGCCGAGGGCGCGCTGGTAGGATGCCGGATCGATTTGCGCGACGACTTCGCCGGCCTTTACCCGGGAGTTAAAGTCCACCTTGATGTCCGTGATCATTCCGGAGATCTGGCTCCCGACCTCGACCATCCGGATTGGCGTCAACGAACCGTTGGCGGTGACGGACTGGATGATGTCCCCACGCGCAACCTCCGCCGTTTGGTATTCAACCGGAGGCTTTGTGGGCGTCCTCCAGTACGTGTATCCCGCGTATCCAGCTCCCCCGACAAGCACCAGGATGACCATCCATTTCAGCATACGAGTTTGTTCGCAGATTCGATTACGCCGTCCGCCTGCGCCGCGCCCCGGCCAATGTCCAAAGGCGTCCGGTCCAGTTGCGTCCGACCCCGCTCAAGACTCAAACGGCCGTCCCGTGGTTACACCACGCGTCGCCCCAACGCGTGACCTGTGGGGGAGTCTGGAGGACGAGCTGCGCGAAATGTGGCGTCCATCCCCGCCCGTTTGCAACGCCGGAACTCTCGATGAGCCATTCCGGCCAGATCACCTCCCTTGCCCTGGCGAACGCGAGGCGTTTGGACTGCGATGCCGTCCCGGCACCGCGTTCAACCAGGCTTCACCTCCGTGTCCGTCCCGATTGCCAGAATGCTGGCTCAGCCGGGTTCGCAAAGGCATCATCGCCCCCATTGACGGCCACGCATTCCAGATCACTCGTCTCCGCGGTCCGGGGTGAAGCCCACTACCGTGATCCCGTTGCCGTGCTTCGCGCCGTCGAAGAAGCCCTTTCCCGACTTCAACTGCCCTCCGACTTCGTCCGACCCGGCGACCGCGTGGTTCTCAAACCCAACTGGGTGAAGGAACACGATGAACGACACCCAGGGCCCGGCGCCTGGGAGCATGTCGTCACCCACCCCACCGTCATCGAGGCAACCGTCCGCTGGGTCGCTCCCCTCCTCCAGGGGCGAGGATCCATCGTCGTCTGCGACGCCCCCCAGACGGATTCCTCGTTCGCCACCCTTCGAAAATACTGCCGGCTCGACGAGGTCGTCGCCGCCTGCCGCAGGGATTTCCCCGGACCGACGATTGAACTTCTCGACCTTCGCCCAGAGGAATGGCACGCGGTCGATGGCGTTACCGTCTCCAGGACGACGCTTCCCGGGGACCCGTTGGGGAGCACCCAGGTCGCCCTGGATGCGGCGAGTGAGTTTGTGGGTTTTCACGGTTGCGGCCGGCTTTACGGGGCCAGCTATGACATGGCCGAGACGAACGCCCGGCATCAGGGGACACGTCACGAATACATGCTTTGCCGCACCCCGATGGCGGCGGACGTGTTCATCAACCTGCCCAAGCTCAAGACTCACAAGAAAGTGGGAGTCACCTGCGCCTTGAAGAATCTGGTGGGCATCAACGCCAACAAGAACTGGCTGCCCCATCACACCGAGGGCACCCCATCTCATGGCGGCGACCAGTTTCCCGCCGACACCACCAAGGCCCGCCTCGAGCACTCATGGATGGGGGCGGCAAAGCGGTTCCTGAAGAACAGCCCTGCCCTGTCGCGCTTCTTTGTTCCCCTGAAGAAGGTGGGTCGACTGGTTTTCGGCGATACTCAGAACGTGGTTCGATCCGGCAACTGGCACGGGAACGACACCTGCTGGCGGATGGTCCTCGATTTGAACAAGTGTCTTTTCCGTTTCGACGGCGCCGGACTGCCCAGGCAAATGCCCCTCCGCTACCTCGCCATCGTCGATGGCATCGTCGGCGGCGAGGGCAACGGTCCGATGTCACCGGATTCCCATCCGTGTGGCCTGATCATCGCCGG
>JBBQIU010000451.1:0-3887 GCA_038325245.1 Verrucomicrobiota bacterium | reverse complement strand
ACGCGAAACGTCCGCCAGCGCCAGCCGTTCGAACCGTCCCCACCGCTGCTGCCGTCGCCGGTCGGTTCATTCGGAACCGGCTCCGTCCACGCCACGGTCGGCGTGGTGGACCAACCGCCGCTCGCGACGGGCGCCCATCGGAGGATGATGTGCTTGTAGGTCGTGTAGATCGCCCGCTGACCGTCCGGACCTGCGTCAATCCCCCAGTTCCAGAAGAAGTCGTCCGGGCCCGCCTGGGCGTCCGGCGCCAGTACCACGGGGTAGATGGGCACCTTGTGAGCGACCCCCATGGGGGCGCCGTTCGTCGGATTGATCCAAAGGATGCTCCGGTCCGGATACTCCACGGCCAGGGCCCTGTCGGCGGCCGAAAGACTGGCGTCGGTTTCGTCGATTCCATTCTCTCGAACGCCGAGCAGCAGCCGGGTGGCGTCGTACCGAATAAATGCCACGTAGTTGTCGAAGGAACTCGTGCCGTTCGGCCGCTCGGTGTCGCCGTCCTTCTTCCGGAGGATGGGCAGAAGGTTGTCGGTCTTGTTGAGGTCCTGCACCCACACGGGGGTGATCTCCTGAGCCTGGGTCTCGAAGGTCGTTGACGCACCGGCGGCAAGCAGTGCCACCGCGCTGTACAACAGCCAATTGGTTTTCGTCTTCATGTTGGGAACACTTCGAACTCGCCCATGGTCGTGGGCCACCAAGTGTTTGCACGCAAAGACAGGTGCGCAACGGATCTGTGGGGGAAATTCCGCCGCAATATCCTCGCAAGGAAAGCATTGGCGTCTTGCGCCTTCCCTCACTGAATTCCAGGAAAAAAGATTGTGATTCGAGAATCCGTCACGCTGCCACGCACGGCCCGCCATTCCATCCCTACTTTTCACCCACCAATTCCACTACCGCAGAGTGAATCCTGTCCTCGGTCTCCGGCGCGAGCCGCGCCGGACGGTCGTAGTACCAAAGCGATGTCTCCGCCTCGTACCCACCTTCGGCGAGAATCCGCTTTGAGGGGATGTAACACGGCACATCATTCGCATAGGCGGTGATCCAGAGCCGATCACTGCCCAACTCCCCCTTGAGGCGCAGGGCGTAGTCCACCACGACCTCGCCCGGCAGAAACACCATCGAAAACCCATCCTCGAATCGCCACGCCTGGACCGAATAGGGAAGCGTCGTCGGGAGGGATTCACCACGGTCCAACCGGGCCAGATTCTTGCGCGCGTGATAGCCGACAATTCCTTCCTCCTTCGACCGCTTCTCCCACTGCGCCCGTGTCGGCAACTCCTGAAACGACAGCTCGAACCGGCGCATTGCCGTCAGGGGAACCTTCGGGAGCGGAAGCAGTGTGTCGGCCATCAGGCGTCCGGCCTCCGTCGCCAGCGCCCGCCCGTGCGCCCGGGCCAGCGCCAGACCAAAATCTTCCCCACCTCGGGGCGACGGATTGCTGTCGGCGCCGCAACCGATCGTGATCATGGCCACCGCGCCGGGATGATCCTGCTCCAGGAACTCCTGGGCGAACCCCGCCCAATCGCCGTGGTGCTGGTTGATCTGGGAGCCCAGCGTCGTGCAATGGCACGCGTAGTTTGCCACCACCGCGCTCACTCGTCCGCCCGCGTCCTTGGCCACCAGAATCGGCAGCGCGTGATCCACCGGCCCCCCCGCCGTGCGCCGGTTTCCTGCGAACCCCACCCGCCCTTCCCCGCGGAACAGCGCCCCCGGCGCGCGAGCCCTGAGTGCCGCCAAGACCACCGCCTCCAATTTGTCCGTCAGTTCCGCCGTGTAGTGATCAACCGCCGCCGTTTCCTCGAGGTTCAGGTCGCGCACGAAGATGTTCTCGGCGAAGCCACGGACCATAGGCCCCGAGTGGGTATGCGATGAGGCCACCGCGAAGTTCTCACGCTTTAGCGAGGCGCTCGCGGCCAGCCGGGTCGCCACCGCGTCGACCACAAGTCGCGACACGCCGCAATTGTCCACGGTCACCAGCACGCGGGGACCCTGACGGTCGCTTCCCAGAACCAGGGCTTTCGCCCATAGCCGCTGCGCGACTCCCGTTGAAGGCCCGAGGCGTGCTGCGTAACCCGTCAGCCGGATCGGGTAGTTCGGTGTGACGTCGACACGCGCCACACCGATCATCAGCCCGGGCCTGGATTCCGGTGCTGAACATCCCATCAGGCCAACCGAGACCACACCCAAGCCAAATCCGAGCCGGCGCAGAAGAGCAATTGCGTTCATCGGAAGGTCGGAATCCTCCCGCCGGCTTAGCTGCCGTGTCAACGCCGCGGCCGGACGAACCCGGGATCACCTCGCAGGAGCACTCCAACCGCACGCCGAACACCCCGGCACGGCAACGAATCGCTGCTCGTGGTTCATCCGCACCAGGCGGGCGCGGCGCTGCGGAAAACACCGGTCACAGTCCGCGAAACGCTCCAGGTCCCAGGTGTCCGCGAACACCAACCCCCGTTCCAATCGCAATCCTTCCTCCAGGCACCGCTCCAGCGTTGACAAGGAGGGCGGATGGAATCGTCCCGCACGCTGGAGCGCGTCCAACGCCCCGTTTCCGCCCCTCACCGGTATTAGCGAGACCACCCTCGCCCCCACCTCCAGCGCATGTCGCACGGAACGGACCGCCCAATCGACCGCCTCGCCGCGCGCCTCAAACGGCGGCTGGACCAGAACAAATGCCCGCATCGACACCCCCTCCCGGCGGAGCGCCCGAGCCGCAGCGTCGAAGTCTTCCAGAGTCACCCGCTTGTTGAGCGATTCGAGAACCACGGGATTCACCGTCTCCAATCCCATCGCCACTTCCAGGCGCGTTCCGCCCTCGGGCACTCGCGACCCCAAGCGATCCCGGAACCGCCAGCAACGGTCCCCGATCAGCGCGGGATGGCTCTCCACGATAAGGCGTTCGAACGGTCTGCAGCGCCCGGCGATCGTCGCGTCAGCCTCGGGGGGGATGGCCGCCGCATCAAAAAAGCTTCCCGCGTTGTAGAGCTTCAGTTCCCGCGGCCTCCGGTCCGAAATCCCTGGGTCGGCCAAGGCCAGGTCCAACTGCGCCGCAAGATCGCCGGCCGAGACACTTCGCTCCAGTGTGTGGCGCCAGAGATCACAGAAGACGCAGCGCCACGGGCATTCCCGATTCGTCAGGAGGACGGTCAAAATGGATGACAATCCCCCATTGCCGGTGGGCTCTTCCTCGAAAAACCAGCCGGCCGGCCTGCGCGGGTCGGCCGGTTCCCGCCCCGGGCGAAGTCCCGTGATCCATCGGTCCCGGGACTTCGAATCGACCGGATAGCTCTGGCTTGAGGGGTTCAGAGGAACTCGTTGACGATTGACTCCAGCCATTCCTGACGGCCCGATTCGAGTCCTTCGACCTCGCCGAGTGACAGTGCGTGTTTCTCGCAATCCGCCAGCGTTGCCTTCCCCGCCTCGATCTTTGCGCCGATTCCGGTGTCCCAGCTCCGGTAACGGTTCGTGACGAAATCCTGGAGCCGGCCGTCCTTCCGGATCGCCGCGGCTGCCTTGAGTCCCCTCGCAAAGGCGTCCATCCCGGCGATGTGGGCGAAAAAGAGGTCGTCGAGTTCGAAGCTTTCGCGCCGGACCTTGGCGTCGAAGTTCACCCCGCCCGTCGAGAGCCCCCCGAATTTGAGGATGGAAAGCATCGCCTTCGTCGTGACGTAAAGGTCTGTGGGAAACTGATCCGTGTCCCATCCGAGGAAGTAATCACCCATGTTGGCGTCGATGCTGCCGAGTGCGCCCGCCGATCCGGCCACCTCCAACTCGTGCTCGAAGGTGTGCCCGGCCAGCCAGGCGTGGTTCCCTTCGAGGTTCAGTTTGAAGTGCGGGAGGAGGTCGTATTCGCGGAGGAAATTGAGGCACGCCGCCGCATCGCTGTCGTA
>JBBQIU010000450.1:0-3888 GCA_038325245.1 Verrucomicrobiota bacterium | reverse complement strand
CATACGACAATTGCCCGCACCCCCAATGTTGCATGTCGTGACTTGACTCCATTGCCCCCCCGCGACCAAGCCGTCGGGCCCACGCCCCCAACCGGCCTGTCCGTCGTCCAACCGTCTTCGTCCTCCTGGTTGGATCGCCCCTTCAGGGCGAACAACGCGATGGGCGCCCTGTTTCCCAGGGCGGCACAATGAGGACAAATCACGGCATACGACAATTGCCCGCACCCAAATGTTGCATGTCGCGACTTGACCCCATTGCCCCCCATTGCCCCCCGTTGATTTGGACCGCCCTGGGGGGGCCATCGAATGGTTTGGTGGCGCCTGTCAGGCGCCCCGGTTCGTGGCGAATACCACGCCATTTCCCGGATTGAGCGCCGGTGCGTGTTGGGCGAGTCTTGCGCATGAGCGAGAAACGCCTGCGTTGGGGCATCCTGGGAACCGCGACGATCGCGCGAAAGAATTGGCGGGCGATCCTGAATTCGGGGAATGCGGTGGTGACGGCGGTGGCGAGTCGGGACGCCGCGAGAAGCAGGGCGTTCGTGGAGGCATGTCAGGCGGAGGCGCCGTTTTCCACGGCGCCACGCCCCGTCGGGAGTTACGCGGAGCTGATCGAATCCCCGGACGTCGATGCGGTGTACGTCCCCTTGCCCACGGCGTTGCGGAAGGAATGGGTGGTTCGTGCCGCGGAGGCCGGGAAGCACGTGGTCTGCGAAAAGCCGAGCGCACTGAATACGGTGGAGCTTAGGGAGATGCTGGTCGCGTGCCGGAAGAACCGCGTCCAGTTCATGGATGGGGTCATGTTTGTGCACAGCCGAAGATTCCAACTCATTCAGGAGCGACTCGGCGATGGGGAGACGATCGGTGAGGTGCGACGGATCACTTCCCAGTTCAGCTTCCGTGGAGGGAGTGACTTCGAGGCGGCGAACATTCGGGCGGATGCGGCTCTGGAACCTGCGGGATGCCTGGGGGACCTCGGATGGTACTGCGTTAGGTTTGCCCTGGAGGTGATGCGTGGAGCCATGCCCGACTCCGTGACAGGGAGAATCCTTTCAGAGATGCGGCATCCGGGCGGTGCGGGGGCGGTGCCGTCGGAGTTCTTGGGCGAGATGCGGTATCCGGAGGGCGTTACGGTTTCGTTTTACTGTTCCTTCGTCACGGAGATGCAGCAGTGGGTGAATGTCAGCGGGACCCGCGGGCAACTGCAGATCGACGACTTTGTCCTGCCGTTCGCGGGCGCCGAGTCGGGCTTCGAGACGTCGCGCGCGGAGTACCATATTCGCGGATGCGATTTCCGCATGGACCCGAACGTGAAGCGCGAGACGGTAATAGAGTCGGGACACGGAACCCCGGATTCACAGGAGGCGAATCTTTTCCGGGAATTCTCGGCGCGGGTCTTGTCGGGGCGATTGGAACCATGGTGGCCCGAGATGGCGTGGAAAACCCAGCGGGTGATCGACGTGTGTCGGGTGTCGGCAATCGCAGGGGGGCAGGCGCTGGAAGTGGGGGTGTTGAGATGGTAGCTGGCTAAAAAACCGGGCCGAGGATCCAAGGCGCGAATTCCTCATCGCCGATGCCGGAGAGTTCGCTCCGGGTCCGTTCACCGCTGGCGGTGGCGAGGATGCTCTCGAAGATGCGGCGTCCGACGTCGTCGACGCATTCCGTGCCGTCGAGGATCGTGCCGGCGTTGAGGTCCATGTCTTCGGACATGGCCTCGAAGAGGGGGGTATTGGTGGCGACCTTGAGGCAGGGGGCGGGTTTGCAGCCATAGACGCTGCCGCGTCCGGTGGTGAACACGCCGATGTTGCAGCCGCCGGCGACGAGGCCGGTCATGGAGACGGGGTCATAGCCAGGGGTGTCCATGAAGGCGAAGCCGGCGTGGAGGATGGGATCGGCGTAGCGGTAGACGGCGGCGAGCGGGGCCTGTCCCCCCTTGGCGACGGCGCCGAGGCTCTTTTCGTAGATGGTGGTGAGACCCCCTTCCTTGTTACCCACGGACGGGTTGTTGTCGATGGAGGCGCCGTGCCGCCGGGCATGCTCTTCCCACCAGCGGATGAGGTCGACGATGCGTTGCCCTACCTGAGGGGTGACGGCCCGCCGGGTGAGGAGGTGTTCCGCGCCATAGATCTCGGGGGTTTCGGCCAGGACAGACGCGGCGCCGTGGCGCACGAGAAGATCGGAGGCCCAGCCCAGGGCCGGGTTCGCGGTCACGCCGCTGGCGCCGTCGGAGCCGCCGCAGTTAAGGGCCACCACAAGGCGGGACACGGGTTGCGGGGTGCGACGGAGGGCATTGGCCGCGGGGAGGAGCCGGGTCACGGCGGCGACGCCGGCTTCGACGGTTTTGCGGACGCCGCCCTGGGGTTGGATATTGAGGACGACGGGGGGGATTTCGCCGGGGCCGACTTCGGCCAGGCGTTCGTTGCGGAGGAGGCTTGCGGACTGGTTGACCTCGCATCCGAGTCCGATGATGACGTAGCCGGTGATGTTGGGATGGCGGGCGATACCGGCGAGCACGCGCTGGAGCAGGCGGGTGGGTTCGTCGGGGGACATCGCGCAACCGCTCTTGTGGGTGAAGGCGACCACGCCGTCGATGGCGGGAAAGTCCCGTTGGAACCCGGGGCCGCGGAAGCGATCGGCGACATAGCGCGAGACGGACGCGGAGCAGTTCACGGTGGAGATCACCGCGACGTAATTGCGCGTGCCGGCGCGGCCGCCGGGTCGGGGGAAGCCGAGAAAGGTTCGTTCCTCCTCGGGGTCCAGTGCGGGAAGGTCCCGCAGCTCGGCGCCGAAATCGTGATCGCGGGAGAACTCACCCAGGGTGACATTGTGGGTGTGGACGTGGCTTCCGGCGGGGATTGGGCCACGGGCGAAGCCGATGATCTGGCCGTATTTTCGGATCGGCGCACCGTCGGGAAGGTCGAGGAGGGCGACCTTGTGGAGGGGAGGGATGCGGTCGAGCGTGGGCAGGCTGGGGCGGCCGGGGCCGAGCGAGGCGAGGTGTCCGGGTTTCAGTCCCCGGCGGGCGACCGCGACGGAGTCTGAGGGAGCCAGGTGGATCAGGTCGGGTGGGAGCATGGGTAGGAACGATTTCCAAGGAATGGACACGTGTTCGGACCATGAACCGCGGAGAGGAGAGACCCTCACCCGCGGTTCCACAGGCGCGGAACCACCCTCTCCCACCTGCGCTGCGCTTCGGCGGGAGAGGGATCTGGGAATGGTCGGTTCATGGGTCGCGACAATCGGCCACGGTGGGCCGGAGACATGGAGCGGAGGCTGAACTCAATATATTTGGGATTCGCCCCAATTCCCGGCTCACCAGTAGCCGTCGACGAGCAGGGAGGTGATGTTCCGTGCGAGATTGGCGGCGGCGAGAGGCATGGCTTGGCGTTCGGCGCTGGCGAGGTCGCTGGCGACACGGAGCATGGTGTGTCCGCGGACCTCACGGTCGAGAAGCTTGCGACCCGACCCGCGTTCGGTGGCGATGACGTGGGCGATCATTTCGAAGCGGTAGTCCCGGAGCGTCCGCGTGTCGCGCGCCTGGAAGCTTTGTTCGTCGCGTGTGATGTCCTGGACGACGCCGGTAACGATCACGTCGCCGTCTCCATGGGTGGCGAGTCGAAACGTGCCTTCCTGCTGGATCTGGGCGCGGAGGGCGTTGGCGACGTTCTCGGTGACGCGTGGTTCGAGGGTGGCGTTTTGAAACGGTTGGAGGGCGATGGAGCGGGTGCCGGGTTCAACTCCGCTGGACGGTCCGAGGTGGTAGGCGCAACCGGAGACTCCGAGGAGGAGGGAGAAGCAGAGGGCGGTCCAGCCGGGTGCAGGGCGGTGGAATGGCTATCGAACAACGAAACCCGATTCGAGATCGAGCGGAATCCGGCGTTCACCGCGCCC
>JBBQIU010000449.1:0-3889 GCA_038325245.1 Verrucomicrobiota bacterium | reverse complement strand
AGAGGGGGAAATTGCTCAGCGTGTTTCGCAGGGTTTGGCCGCAGGCTCTCGGGGCACGGGTTCGCGTTGCGCGCATGCGGTGATGCAAGCATTTCTCTCGCGCCGCACGCCATTCCCTCTCCCTTTGGGAGAGGGTTAGGGTGAGGGGTTCCCGGCAGGTCCTTTGCAATAACTTGTGAACAGTTCATGTTAGGCCGCCTGTTCCCTTTGAACTGTCCACGGACCATGAACTCGGATGCGCACAGCGGACGCGGCAGCGTTTGGAGTGCGGCGACCTGTCGCCGCTTTGGCATGGAGGTGAAGCCGGAAATAAAAGCGGTGCCGGGACGGCCCCGCAGTCCAGACGCTTCGCGTTCGCCCCGGCGGGAGAGGTAATTCGGCCGGGACGGTTCATGGGAGAAAGCGGCGCCTTCATCCGGCATCCGGATAGGAACCGAGGATTTTGACGAAGCTGCAGTGCTTGGAGAGTTCGTCCAGGGCGTTTGCGACCGGGCGGTCTTCATAGTGGCCCTTGACGTCGACGAAGAAGAAATATGCCCAGGCCTTGCGTTTGCTGGGGCGTGACTCGATGCGGGTCATGTTGATCTTATGCCGCGAGAGGGGCGCGAGGGCGCGATGGAGGGACCCGACTTCGTCGACGACGCTAAAGATGAAGCTCGTGCGGTCGCGTCCGGTGGGGGTGCCGCATTGTCGGCCGAGGACAAGGAAGCGGGTGGCATTGGTGGAGTTATCCTGAATGTCGGCCTCGAGTATGCGGAGGCCGTAGCGTTCGGCAGCGAGGGAACTGGCGATGGCCCCGGTATTGCGGGTGCGGGCCGCGAGTTGCGCGGCGCGGGTGGTGGACGAGGCCTCGATGATCTCGGCGGTGGGGAGGTGGATCTGAACCCATTGCCGGCATTGGGCGAGCGCCTGGGGATGGGAGTAGAGACGCTTCACCTGGTTCGCGCGGGAGGTTTTGCCAAGGAGGCAATGCTGAATCGGCAGGATGATCTGGGCGACGATCTTGAGTTCGCTGTCGATGAACATGTCGAGGGTGTGGTTGACCACCCCTTCGGTGGAGTTCTCGACCGGAACGACGCCGTAGTCGGCCCGGTTCTTCGCCACGTCGGTGAAGACATCGCCGATCGTCTTCATGGGCGCGTACTGGACACTCGACCCGAAGCGCCGGATCGCTGCCTGGTGGGTGAAGGTCGCTTCCGGCCCGAAATAGGCGATGGTCATGGCCTTCTCCAGCGCGAGGGCGCTGGACATGACCTCGCGGTAAATGTGCCGAAGCGAATCGTCGGTGATCGGACCGGCGTTGAGCTTGCAGATCCGCTGGAGGACGATGCGCTCCCGGTTCGGGACGTAGATCTCCTGGCCCGCCGCACGTTTGATCTCCCCGATTTCGAGGACGTGCCGGGTTCGTTCGTTGAGCAAATGAACGATCTGCTCGTCGCAGCAGTCAATGGCCTGGCGCAATTCCGCGAGGGTCATGGGGGGCAAGTCTTGGATGGACGAAGGCGCGGGAACAAGGGGCGTTTCTCGAGCGCGGTCCGCTCGGGAGGGCATGGGAGAGCACGGCGGGAACCCATTCAGTTGGAATAGTCCAGGTAAACGGTCCGGCTGCGCGTGTAGAAATCCAGGGCGGCAAGGCCTTGTTCGCGGAAGCTGTCGGTGCTGCTTCCCTTGACGCCGCCGAAGGGCGCCTGGAGGGCGAGGCCGGTGCTGATCTGGTTGACCTTCACCACCCCCGCTTCGATGCGGTCCACGTATCGCATCGCCCGGGCGAAGTCGCGGGTGACCACACTGGCACTCAGGCCGAACTCCACCTCGTTCGCCACGGCGATGGCCTGTTCGAAGTCGTCGACGGCAATGATCCCGATGACAGGGCCGAAGACCTCTTCGCAGGCGATGCGGGAGCCGGCCTTCACGTCGCCGAGGAGGGTCGGTTCCATGAACCAACCGTGGGCGAAGCTTCCGTCCGTGAGGCGATGTCCACCGGCGAGAAGGCGCGCGCCCTCCGAAGTGGCAATGGACACATAGTCGAGGTTGGAGCGGAGTTGGGATTCACTCACGACGGGTCCCATCGTCACGCCATCCTCGAGACCATTGCCGACGACAATTTCACGGGCCTTGGCGACGAGCTTCGCGGTGAACGCTTCGAGGACGCTGCGTTCGACGATGACCCGGCTGGTGGCGGTACAGGCCTGTCCCGTGAGCCCGAAACCCGCTGTCACCACTAGGCGCACCGCGAGGTCGAGGTCGGCATCGGCGAGGACGAGGGTGGGATTCTTCCCGCCCATCTCCATTTGGGCGCGCGTCCTGCGGGGGGCGAGGCTGGTGTAGAGGTGGGTGCCGACGGACTGGGAGCCGGTGAAGCTGACGGCGCGGACGGAGGAGTGGGCCACGGTTTCGTCGCCGAAGGCCTGTCCCGGGCCGGTGATAACGTTGAGGACGCCCGGGGGAAGACCGGCCTCGGCGAGGGCTTTGGCGATCTCAATGGCGAGGGCCGGGGTGGCGCTGGCGGGTTTGAGAACGATTGTGTTACCGCAAAGGAGGGCCGGCGCGGACTTCCAGGCTGGGATGGCCACCGGGAAGTTCCACGGGGTGATCAGGGCGACCACGCCCAGCGGATCACGTCGGGTGTAGAGGAGATTTCCCGGCAATTCGTGGGGCAGCGTCTGTCCGCCGAGGGTGTAACTGATCCCGCCATAGAAACGGAAAATGTCGATGGCCCGCTGCACCTCGCCGGTCGCCTCGGCGAGGGTCTTGCCCTCTTCCCGGGTGAGGAGCGGCCCCAGGAGCGCCTTGCGGCTGGCGAGAATCTCGGACGCGCGGCTCAGGATGCGGCCGCGCGCCACGGGCGTACGGGCGGACCAGCCCGGAAAGGCCGCCGCGGCGGCATCAAACGCCTGCCGGATCTCGGCGGGACCTGCGGCCGGGTATTCCGCGACCGTTTCGCGCGTATCCGCAGGGTTGACGGTGCGAAAGGTCTCACCGGAGGCGGCGCCAACCCAGGCACCGCCAATGAAAAGCTGGTAGGTCTGCATGGTCGAAATGACTTCCGGGGAGGGTAGGGATCGATGGCGCGGAAGTCGTTCCCAAAAACATTGGACGCGTTGGACGAAGTACCTCCCCTCATAATCATAATCTTAAACTTAGTCGGCACCTTCACTGCGTGGGGACGTCGACTGAGGAGAGCGGATTAGGATTAGGATTAGGAGGGAGATTCACAGATCACCAACTACTCAGGGATGCACCGCGTCAGATCGAACGCCGCTCTAAACCCCGCCGAAACGCCGGTGGCGCCGGGTGTATTCTTCGAGGGCTGCGTAGAGTTGGGGTTTGCGGAACTCGGGCCAGAAAGCCTCGGTGACAACGAATTCGGCGTAGGAGATCTGCCAGAGCAGGAAGTTGCTGACGCGCAACTCGCCGCTGGTCCGGATCAGGAGATCCGGGTCCGGCCAGGACCGGGTGTAAAGGTGTTCGGAGACGGTGCGTTCGGTGATTTCTGAGGGATCGATGCGGCCCTCCCGGGCTTTGGCCGCGATTTCGCGAACGGCATCGACGATCTCGGTGCGGCCGCCGTAGCTGAGGCAGAGGATCAGGGTCAGGCCGGTGTTCTTGGCAAGCGCGGCCTTGGTCTTCCGGAGTTGTTCCTGGACGAACTCGGGAAGGCGCCAGATCTGGCCGATGGCTTCAAGGTGGACGTTGTTGCGGTCGAGTTCGCCGATCTCGTTCTTGAGATAGCGGGCGAGGTACTTCATGAGGGTGTCGACCTCGTCCTTGGGTCGATTCCAGTTCTCGACGGAGAAGGCGTACAGGCTGAGGTAGCGGATGCCGACCTCGCCGGCGGCCCGGACGAGCACCCGGACGGATTCCGCGCCCTGTCGGTGGCCTTCGACGC
>JBBQIU010000448.1:0-3899 GCA_038325245.1 Verrucomicrobiota bacterium | reverse complement strand
AAAAATCCAGAGTGCGGTGGTGGGTGCGTTAATCCTGGCGATTCCGATCGCCTGGCAGGAACGCGCGGTGGGTGGCCTCCAGCAAACGGACGCCCGTCTCGCCGGGGAAGAGAGTGCGGTGATGGCCCGGTTGTCGGACGTCGAAGCGGAACGGGTGCGGCTCGCAGCCGGGCTGGACCAGACGCGCGCGGTGCTTGAGGAGGTGGCCACGCGAGTCGCGGTCTTGGATTCGCGAGTGGCGGCGCGACCCCCGGCCCAGCCGTACCGTTGGAGCGATGACCTGGCGGTGGCGCGGATTCCCAAAGAGTTGCTCCGGAAGCTTCCGCTGAGCGCGGTGAAGAATCCGCGCGGCGAACTTCACCCCGTGATCCGGGCGGCTCTGCAACTGACCGACCGCGAGGCGGACGACCTACAGTCCGCGATGAACCGTTTTCTTGCGTCCTACGACGACGCGCTGGCGCACCTGATCAAGCCGGTTGAGCCCACCCCGGACGACCTGAGGGCCAATCCGTCGGGGGACGTGCGGGTCTTCGAGGTCAGCGGCTTGAAGGATACGGTGTCCGAACTCCGCGGGGGATTTTTCTCGGAGTTGCGATCCATTCTGGACGGCGACCGCTTCGAGATTTTCACGCGGAGCCTGGACGGGTGGATGCCGATTGATGACGCGTCCAGAGGGGTCGGTTCGCACCAGGCAGTGTTCGCCTCCGATCTCCGGATCCGGGTCTTCCCCGCGCCCAATTCCAAACCCGAGGAACCGATGCTGGGATGGGGGATCTCCGATCCCGGCCGGTTCTCATTCAATTCCGGGCGATCCCTTCAGGATATCCCTCCGTATGTGAGGCCCTTCGTGCAGGACTGGATCGACGCGGCCTCCCGGCCGGTGCTCCAGACCGCCGAACCGCCACCGGCTAACGTTCCCGGATGGGAATGACGACGCCTTCGGCCCACACAACCCGATTTCCGCCGTGCACCTTCGATCCTTCATCCTCCCGCTCTCGATCGTCGCCGCGATCGCCGTCCTGACCCTTGCCGGACTTCACGTATGGCGTCGAAGTGCCGAAGCCGACGCCCTGAGCCGTTCGATCCGCGAACGGTCGGTGCGGATCGACGAGGCAAGGGCCCGATATGACGACGTGGAGGCGCGCCTGGCGCCGTTGCGGGAGGAACTAAATGACCTGCGGGTCGTCCGGGCGGCGTCGATGGCCAGGGCAGCCGGTCTTTCGGAACAGTTGGCGAATACCGGATCGGGAAGCGACCCGAGTCAGCCGCCGGAGACATTGCCGGAGTGGAATCACGCTTCACCGTTCGTCTGGCTACCCAAAGCGATGCTTCCGCAACTGCCCGTGCAGGGATTCGAGAGCGACGGTTCGCTGAAGACCGACGTCGCGGAGGTCCTGACGCTGGAGCCGGAGCAGGTTCGGGTGCTGAACGGGGCCCTGACCGGCATCCTGAAGGAGTATCGGGCGGCCGAAATGACCCGTGCCCAGCCGATCGAGGAGCACCTGCCCGGGATCGCCGACCGCGAGGGGCGGAAGCTCACCATTCGAGTCGAATCGATGGGCGATCTGGCGGGGGAAGTTCGGGCACGGTACGAGGCCTCGGTGGTGGAGGTTCTTGGTTCACAGCGGTCGGACATCCTGCTGAAGGCTTCGGAGGGTTGGCTTGGAGAAACGTTTAATGTCGCGGAGACGGAGCCACGGATCGTCTCGGTGGTTCGGGCGCCAGACGGCACCTACAGTCTCAGCATGAAATCGGGCGACTCGGGGATGTCGGTGGGCGGCGCGAACGCCATCGAGGATTACATCCCCATTCATCTCCGCCCCCTCTTCCTGCCCGTGCTTTCGCCGGACGGCCTGGAATTGCCGCGTTGAGCACGGTTCTTGCTCCCGGGCAGTTTTTCAGGCATTTACATGGGACCGACTATGAAAGATCAGGTTTACAAACTCATTGAACTCACCGGCACGTCTCCCACGTCGATCGAGGATGCCGTGGAAGTGGCCCTCAAGCGCGTGCGGAAGACCGTCAAGAATCTGAGTTGGTTCGAGGTGACGGAGACCAGAGGAAGCATCGAGAATGGAAAGGTCCGGCAGTGGCAGGTGACGGTGAAGGTCGGTTTTCTCGTGGAAGCCGCGTAGGGACGCGCCGCCGTTCGAGGGCCATCGATCTTCCTCCACCGTATGCAAACGGCCCATCGCCGGCCGGGAGGATCGAACGACGGATGAACCTGTCGAAGCTGGCTCTGTGACCGTCCCGGAGAATCCGGGACGGGGCAATGGGGTCAAACTTTGACATTCGACATTTTAGAGATTCTGACCCATGCCCCGCGAACTCGCCGCATTCCGGTTGTTCCTTCGCCCGCCTCCAGAATCGTCGTGTCCTCTGCACGGGGCAATGGGGTCAAGTCACCACATGCAACATTTGCGATTGAAACTCGCCAATGGGCCCTTCTTAACGAATGCCGCATTGCCTCGGCCGCCACAGATGCCCGAAAGCCATCGACCACGCCTGCAATGACCTCAAAGATGAGGCCTGAGGAGCGAGTCATCAGGAGCCATGAAGACCAGGAGGACGAACGACACAAGAGCGCCAAAGCCCTTCGCCGAATTCGTCGGCGCTGCCCTCCGTCGTTCCGCGGGAACGGTCCACGGAATCCCGCGAACGCACGGAACGCCACGTCTCCGTGTGAAAGGACGGCAAAGTCCGTTGATGGCAAGGAGGCAAGGATGACGACACTGATCTCCTTGGGTTGCAACTGTCACCCGGCTTGGTGGCTTCGAAAGCTCCAACTGCGCACGAAATTGCTGCCGTTCGATTGGCTGTTCAGCAAGCCGCACGAAGGGCTCGCCTACGCGCTCAAGGTGCAAGCCAATGACTTCGCCGACTGTTTCGAGGATGTTGTCCTCAATGCCGGGGTGCGTCCCTATTCGACTCACTACCCGGAAGTGGAGCTCTTTCACCATCACGACCTCGTCGCAGATGATCCAAAGCTGCGGGCGGCGGAGAAGGGCAAACTGGTGAGCCGTGCGCGGGCCTTCCGCGATGTCATCAGGAACGAGAGGGTGGCCTTGATCTATTGCTATGACCTTCGGACCCATTTGCCTTTCCCCGCTGACCTGGAGGCCTTTCGCCAATCCGTGGACATCGCCTTGCAGACGTGGCCGTCAGCCGCCCTGCACGTCTATTTCATGTTCGACACGCCCGGCCTGCTGCAGGACTCGCTTCTCACTCCCAGGCCTCGCTTGGTCGAGTACGCCTATTTCAGGGACCAGAGCGTCCACAAGAACTAGGGTGCGAAGCCTTTGTTTCTGTAAAGGCAATGGGGTCAAGTCACCACATGCAACATTTGCGACCGGATTCGGCTGGGACGCGAAAACTTTTCCGGCCGCGTGTTCGGCTTTGCCTGGGGCAATGGAATCAACCATTGACATGCGAAATTCTAGAGATTCTGACCCATTGCCGCGCGAACTCGCCGCATCCGGTCGTTCCTTCGCCCGCCTCCAGCATCGTCGAGTCCCCTGCGCCGCCGCAGCGTCATTCAGCTCCCCAACTCTGCCGCACTCAGATCAACTCAACTCAACTCAACTCAACTCAACTCAACAATGTCGAATGTTTACGTTTGACCCCGTTGTCCCGACCCCGTTGTCCCCCCACCGGCCTAGAGGTTCGGCCCCAACAACAACCCCCGAACCTCCGCGAACGTCCCCACCACCGCGTCGGCTGCCGACAATCGTCGCGCCTCCATCGTGTTTGTGATCGCGATGACCCGCATCCCCGCCGCCCGCGCCGCCGCCACTCCCGGCGCCGAATCCTCGATCACCACGCACCCCTCCGGCGCGATCCCCAACATCGCCGCGGCCCTCAGGAAAAGGTCCGGCGCCGGTTTTCCCTGTGCCACGTCC
>JBBQIU010000447.1:0-3902 GCA_038325245.1 Verrucomicrobiota bacterium | reverse complement strand
CGTTGAAGGCAATCGGGGGGGCCTCCTGGCCGCGGAGGATCGCCTGGGTGTCGTAATCGCGGAGATCCCGCGCCGGGACGGCCTTGGCGCGGCCGCCGGACTCGAAGAGGACGAGATCGGGTTCTTCGTTGCGAAGCGTGAGCGGGGAGCGCCGGCGGAACTCCTGAGCGGCGGTGGGGTGGGTGGTGTAATCGATGTAATCGATCTGGAGGTTGGAGGCGGCGGCGCGGTATTCGCGGAGGAGGGCGCGGACGCTGGGGTAGACGGGGTGATCGCGATCGAAAAAGACGGTGATGCGGATCTGGTTGGTCAGGGACTGGAGGGCGGTGCGGGTGAGTGGGGACAACTGGTAATCGCGGGAGGCGCCCCAGTAGAAGCGCGGGGCGTGATGGGCGGCCAGGTAATTGGCCATGAAGGCCAGGGCGAAGACGGCGAGGATCGCAACGACGGCGCTGGCGCCCATGGAGATCCGGCTCAGGCGCGAGAAGCTGGGATGGGGATCCATGGGATCAGGCATGGCGATCACCTCCAGCGTCGGGCCTCCACGGCCTTGAAGGTGAGGAAGAGGAACACGGCGGCGAGGCTGAAATGGAAGACGAGATGGCGGACGTCGACGACGCCGCGGGCGAACTCCCACATTTGTTCGACGAGGGAGAATTCGCGAAGGATGGAAGTGGTCCAGGGGGCGCGTCCGGCGAGGGCCGGGGCGGCGAAGCTGACGAGGAACAGGGTGACGCCGAGGGCGAGGCCGACGATGGCGGCGATGATCTGGTTGCGGGTGAGGGCGGAAGCGAAGAGGCCGATGGCGACGTAGAGATTTCCGAGGGACAGGATGCCGAGGTAAGTGCTGAAGACGGTGCCCCAGTCGAGGGAAGTGGGATCGGACGTGTAGTGGCGGACGACGAGGATGCAGGGGAGAAGAGGGGCCCAGAGACAGGCGAAGAACGTGAGGCTGCCTGCGAATTTGGCGAGCACGACGTCGATGTCGCTGACCGGGGTGGTCATGAGGGTCTCGTAGGTGCCGGTGGCGCGTTCCTGGGCGAAGGTGCGCATGGTGATGATCGGCGTGGACAGGAGCAGGATCACCCAGAAGAAAAGGGAGCCGTAGAAAAGTTCCGTGACGGGGATGTCGCTGGGTTCGCGGAGGGAATCGACGATGAGAACGAAGCTGACGCCGAGCAGGAGGAGGACGGCGGCCATGACGACATAGCCGATGAGCGAGGCGAAGGTCGCGGAGATTTCGCGGCGCCACAGCGTCAGGAACACGCGGATGTTCATTCCTCGATGCGTTCGGCCCGGGTGAGGTGGACGAAGATGTCCTCGAGCGAATGTCGGGAGAAGGTGAGTTCGCGGAGGCGCCATCCGTGGGTGAGAATTTCCTCGTAGATGCGATCCCGGAGGTCGCCGCCGTTGACGGGGGTGATGGCGCAGCGGATGTAATTTCCGCTGGCGGGTGCGAGGTTGAAGCTGGCGATTTCGGGCATGGTTTCCCAGCACTCGCGAAGATCGGACTCGGGAGCCTCGATTTCCGCGACGACCTGGTGTCCGCCGCTCATGGAGCCCTGGAGGTCTGCGGTGGTTCCCGCGGCGCGGACGCGGCCGCGGTGCATGATGAGCACGCGGGTACAGGTCATTTCGACCTCGGGAAGGATATGGCTGGAGAGGAGGACGGAATGGCGCTGACCGAGGTCCTTGATGAGTTGGCGAAGGCTGCGGATCTGATTGGGGTCGAGCCCGATGGTGGGTTCGTCAAGAATGAGAAGCGGGGGGTCGTGAACGAGGGCGTCTGCGAGGCCCACGCGTTGCCGGTAACCTTTGGAGAGTGTTCCGATGATCCGGCGTCCCATGTCACGCAGGCCGCAGAGTTCCTGGACGAGATCGACGCGGAGGCGGCAGGCGGGTCCGTGGAGACCCTTGAGGCGGGCGCGGAACTTGAGGTACTCGCGCACGCGCATGTCGGGCGGGAGGGGATTGTTTTCGGGCATGTAGCCGATGCGGCGGCGGACCTCGGCGGATTGATGGAAGACGTCGAAGCCGGCGATTCGGGCGGAGCCGGAGGTGGCGGGCAGGAACCCGGCGAGGATGCGCATCGTGGTGCTCTTCCCGGCGCCGTTGGGGCCGAGGAATCCGACGATCTCACGGGGGCCGACCGAAAACGACAGTTCATCGACGGCCGTGACACGGCCGTAGAGCTTGGTAAGTCGGGAGACTTCGATGACCGGTTCGGTTTGCATCCGGTGACGGAAAAGCTAGGCGGACGCGCAGACCGGCTGCCAAGACAAAATGCCCCGGGATGAAGGATTAGCCACCGTTGAGGAGGGCGTGGTAAGTGCGGACGCGGGCGAGTTCCGGGCGCATTTCAAGATTTTCGTAGGCGTGTTCGAGGTTGACGCACATGCGTTGGAGCATGCGACGGGGGCTGACGGGTTGAAGGAATGTCTCCTCGAACGGCCGGCCGAGCTGGTTGACGAAGGCGATGCAGTCGGTGCGGCTGAGAAGTCGCCCGCTATTGAATGCGTCGAGGTAAACCTGTCGGGTTGGAGACTGATAGCGGCACAGGAAATGGGCCGGAAGCCCGACGCCGACGAGCGGCAGTCCGAGACGGCGGCCGATGAGGAGGACGATGGTGCAGAGGGTGATGGGGTTGCCGGTGCGCCGGTCGATGACGCAATTCAAGTAGCTGTTTTCGGGTTGGTAGTAGTCGGACTCGTTGCCATGGAGGGCGAGTTGCTGGAAGAGAACCACATGGAGGGCCGTGAGGATGTCGTCGACGTCACGGCGGTCGTCCGGCATCCATTCGCCGACGCGGGCAGCCCAGTCATCCAAGAGGGCCCGGTAGGCATCCGGGTTGAGTTCAGGATAGCGGGTTTGGGCAAGGCGAAGGGTACCCTCTTCGAGGTCGAGGTCCTCACCGCCGCGTCGGCAGAAGGTGCGCATGCGGTCATCGGCGTCATGGGCTTCGAAGTGGAGAACGATTTCACGGGCCCGGCGGCGGAGGATGGGATTGTTACTGAGGGTGTGGGGTCGGAGCCAGGGAATGAGGGTGTGGCCCTCGGCGATCAAACGGTTCCTGGCGACATCCACGATCTCGGAATCGTCGTCATCGAGAAGTTTTAGCAGGGCCTCACGCTGCCCGGATGACAGCGGCGACGACTTGGGGCTGTCTGGTGTGAGGTTCATCGGGGCGCCTGGAGATAAGACTGGCACGCGTGGCTCCCGATTCAACGGGGAAACCGGAGAGTCTGGCAGGGATTGTTTGGGAGCGGGCCGGACGGCATCGAGAGCGTGATCGATGACACGGGTTCGGGGCAGGACGCGTCCTTCAATACGGAAAACCGATTGCGGAGGGAGGGGATGATGAATTCCCAGGAGTACGCCTCGCCCGTTTTTTCGCCCTTCGGGGGATGGTGTGGACCTGGGAAGGCGATCCCATCCTTCCGATTCTCTGCGTTCCTTGCGTTCTTTGTGGCAAATCCCTCCCCTTCCGGCCCGCATGTCCGTTTGGATTTAGGCCACAGAGAACGCAGAGAGCGCAGAGAAGAAAGCGAGAGAGGCCCGGTTTTCCCTAACCGGTGAAAGGACGCGTCCTTCAATACGGATAACCGATTGCGGAGGAAGGGGGTGATGGGTTCCCAGGCGTACGTTTCGCCCGTTTTTTGCCCTTCGGGGGATGGTGTGAACCTGGGAAGGCGATCCCGTCCTTCCGATTCTCTGCGTTCCCTGCGTTCTTGTGGCAAATCCCTCCCCGTCCGGCGCTCATGTCCATCGCATTCACGTGGGCCTGGAGGCCTGCCCGTTTGGACTTAGATCACAGGGAACGCAGAGAGCGCAGAGAACGAAACTGGTTTTCGCCAAGCACCTTCAGGTTCTGGACCTCTGATTCTCGAACGGCGCGTCCTGGG
>JBBQIU010000446.1:0-3916 GCA_038325245.1 Verrucomicrobiota bacterium | reverse complement strand
GGGGACGCGGAGTCGACGACGGTGGTGGTGACCCCTGCGGCGCCACGGCGACGGCGTGAGGCGTTGGCCGGCCGCGTTCGGGTGCTGGAAGCGCCGGTTTCGGAGGCGGGAGGGGTGGATCTGGAATGGTTGTTGCGGGCCCTTGGGGGTGAAGGAGTGACGCAGTTGTTGGTGGAGGGTGGCGGAGAGGTGAACGGGGCCTTTGTGGATCGTGGATTGGCGCATCGGGTGGCGTTCTTTTTCGCGCCGAAGATCCTTGGCGGCGCTTCGGCGCGGAAGGGCGTGGCTGGCGTGGGGGCGTCGTCGGGGGACAAAATGGGGCGGTTGGACGGTGTGCGTTGGAGGCGGTTGGGGGAGGATCTCCTGTTGACGGGGCGTGTAAAATTTCCGTGGCGCGGAGAACGGGCTTGGCCATTCTAAGCTGCGTGCCAAGCGTGATACGACGACCGGACGGGTGGTTGCCGGAGAAGGCGGTGACTTCGGAGGAGGCCTTTTTCAACCGACGCCATTTCGTCAAGCGGCTCGGTCTGGCCGGGGCGGGTTTATTGGCGGGCCGTTTCGCGTCTGGGGCAGAAGGGGACCCGTATGGGAAGGGGTATCCCCACCCGCGGAACAAGGAGTTTGATCCCGGTTGGAAACTGACCGACGAGAAGACGGCGTCCACGTACAACAACTTCTACGAGTTCACCCTGCGGAAGGATGTGCATCGACACGTGGCGCGGTTCCAGACGACACCCTGGAAGATCGAGATCGGGGGATTGGTGGAGAAGCCGCTGACGATCGACGCGATGGAATTGGTGGCGACGATGCCCCTTGAGGAGCGGGTTTACCGATTCCGGTGTGTTGAGGCTTGGGCGATGATTGTACCGTGGACGGGTTTTCCGTTCAGCAAACTGGCGGCGCTGGTACAGCCGAAGGCCGAGGCGAAGTTCGTGCGTTTCATCACGGCATCGAAACCGGACCAGATGCCTGGGATCGCGGAGAATCCGGAGTATCCGTGGCCGTATTTCGAAGGACTGCGGATGGACGAGGCGATGCATCCGCTGACGTGGGTGGCGACCGGGGTTTACGGGAAGCCGTTGGCGAAGCAGTTCGGGGCGCCCGTGCGTTTGGTGGTGCCGTGGAAATACGGGTACAAGAGCGCCAAGAGCCTGGTGAAGATCGAGTTCATCGCGCAGCAGCCCAAGACCTTTTGGGAGACGCTCCAGCCGGTGGAGTATCCGTTCGAGAGCAATGTGAATCCGGAGGTGCCCCATCCGCGCTGGTCGCAGGCCACCGAGCGGATGATCGACAGCGGCGACCGCGTGAAGACGAAGAAGTACAACGGCTACGGGGACGGGGTGGGACGCCTTTATCCAGCGTAGGACGCCGGAGGGTCGGGGAATTGGAGGCGGCGACGGTACTTTCCATTTATGTCGGAACCCATCATCAGCGTGGAGGCCATGCGTGCCCGAGAGATAAGGACGTGGGCCGCCGGGGTGCCTCGGGAGGCGGTCATCCGCCGCGCGGGAATGGCGGTGGCGAAGGTGGCGCAACGCATGACGCGGGAGGCGGCGCGCGTGCTGGTTCTGGCCGGGCGCGGGCACAACGGGGATGACGCCGAGGTGGCAGCGTCGGGCCTGGACGATCGCGAAACCACGTTCCTGCGCATGAAGGATTCTTTGTCCTTCGGCCGGGCGTATGAATGGTTGGAGCATCATCGGGAGCAGTCCGGGGCGCTGGTCATCGACGGCTTGTTTGGGATCGGATTGAACCGGCCGCTCGACGGGGAATGGGGGGGGTTGGTGGAGGAAGTGAACCGGTCGGGTTTGGAGGTGTTGTCGGTGGATGTTCCGTCCGGACTGAATGCCGACACGGGAGAGGCATTGGGGCCCGTCGTGTCGGCGGCGCGCACTCTGGCCTTGGGGGCGGTCAAGCGTGGTTTGCTGGCGGAAGACGCGGCGGCCTATGTGGGCCGCCTCGAACTGGCATGGGACATAGGATTGCTTCCCGGGGAGGGCGACGGGATGCACCAGTGGACCCTGGAAGAGGATTTTCGGGGTTTCCCACCACGCCGCCCGGAATCCGGGCACAAGGGAAACTTTGGGCACGTCGCCGTGGTGGCGGGATCGCTTGGATATCATGGGGCCGCTGTGTTGGCCGCGCGCGGTGCATTGAGGGCCCGTCCGGGACTGGTTTCGGTGGTAACCGACGAGCGTTGTTACGTGCCCGTGGCGTCTCAATTGCAGTCGGCGATGGTCCATTCCTGGGCGGGAGAGGCCTTGGATAATGAAGGCATCACTTCGATGGTAATCGGGCCGGGCCTGGCGTCGCCGTCGATTTCTCCGGCGTTCAGGAACGAGATCGTCCGTGTTTGGCGCGAATCGACCCGGGTCGTGGTCGCCGACGCAAGCGCCTTGGATTGGCTGCCGAAAGGGGAGCGATGCGCGGGGCTGCGGGTGGTGACGCCTCATCCGGGGGAGGCGGGGAGGATCCTCCGAACAGACGCGGCGTCCGTACAGGCGGATCGATTGGGGACGGTGCGAGCTTTGTTGGACGTTTGGCCGGACACGGATCTGTGGGTCGTGCTTAAGGGCCGGCACACGCAGGTGGGCGGTCCAGGTGCCGTGGTCTGGGTGAATCCCAGCGGGAATCCGGGTCTGGCTCAGGGCGGGAGCGGGGATGTGCTGGCCGGTTTCATTGGGGGACTTCTGGCGCAACCGGCCCTCATGAAAGATGCCGGCCTCGCGATCCGCTATGGTGTCTGGCGGCACGGGGCGGTCGCGGATGCCCTCCAGGACGCAGGACGTGCATGGACGACGGAGGATCTGGCGCAGGCGATCGGCTAGGCCGACCGGCTTTCATCCGGAACCATCGCGTCCTGACGCACGGGAAGACGGGAAGGAAGAAGAGACGGATCGGGCTTCAGGGGAGGCGACGGCGAAAGAATCGCTGGGCGAAGCCGAGAACCAAGGTGGCGAAACCTGCTGCAACGAGGCCGACACGGGGTTCCGGGATCACGATCGCGTCACGGGTGGCAATGGTGAGTTGCCAACTGGCGAGCCGGACGCCGCCGCCGGGAGACAAATCGGCGACAAAGAGGCGCCATTCCCCGGAAGGATTCAGGTCATCGAAGACGGACAGAAATGCCGTGCGAGGGTCCCCGGGAAGCACGAGGGACGGATCCGTCGCGCGGGCGTCGGGTTGGAAGATGCCAGAAATGGGCAGGTCGGTGTCGGTGACACCAAGGGTGGCCTGATAGACGTGGAAGTCGCCCAGAGCCGCGGAATCGTCGAATGTCACGCTGGCGAGTCCGCTGTCGCCGTAACCGAACGGGTTGACCAAAGAGACGCCCGGCCGATTGACCAGGACGCTGAGTCCTCCTGCGTGGGCGAGATACACGTACAGGTCTCCGTTCCATGCTCCGCCGGGTTCGGCGACGAGATCGAGTGTCACCTGAACGCTCTCGATCACGAGGGAGGTGGACGGGATGTCGAGGGTGCTGATGAGACCGGAATCACTGCCGTCGGGGACGAGGAGATTGGGGGACGTCGACGCGGTCAGTGGGGCGGCGGCGGCGTTGAACGACGCGGCGGCGTAGGCGATCACGGCGGCACACGCGGCCCATTGGGTGGGTCGGCCGGTGGCACTGCGGAAGGGAGTGGTCATGGAGAGGGTCGTGGATTGGATTTCAAGGGTACGCCGTGCGGTAGAAGCCCGAGCCGCCGACCGGAGCCGGGGCCAGGAATGTTCCGACGCCGTCATTGCCGATGCGCGCGTTACCGAGGGATTGCCAGGCGGGAGGCGAAAGGGTCGGACTGAATTGGACCCTGTACGTTCTTCCGGGGATGCCGGCGAAACGAACCCGGACACCGCCGGCTTCGGGATCAGCGCCGAGCAGATTGGAGGTGGGAGATTCGTCGGAGACGAGCCGGAT
>JBBQIU010000445.1:0-3919 GCA_038325245.1 Verrucomicrobiota bacterium | reverse complement strand
GAAGGAAGAAGGAGGGGGGGTGTCATCCAATGGATGACACACAGATTTTGGGGGTCGGGGCAGGGTTGGAAGGGCGAAGCGTAAAGAACAGCGAGGCGAAGGCGGTGCCCAGGGGCGAACGGGCTCGGTGATGGCCAAACCCGGAGAACAGCCGGCCATCAAATCGCCCGTCCACCCCTGGGCACCGACTTCGCCAAGGCAGGGTGCAGGGACGAGCACAGTCCGCCGGAGGCAGGCTGTGCGGAAGGCAGATTGGATGGGATTTAGGAGATAAGCAAAGACTGGCAGTCCCCCGGTTTGGAAGCGAGTTGCTCGCGGACCACCGGCCAGGAGGTGGCCGGTTGGGAGATGGCGATCAGATGCAAGCAGACGCTGCGCAAGGCAGCGAGGTTGCCCAGGGCGTTGGGATTGCGGGTTCGGGATCGGTCCTCGCCCATGAGGGCGTCACGTTTCCAGTGATTGCGGATTTCGACTCCGGTCCAGTGGCCGCGGACCAACTCCAGCCATTGGGCTGGGGTGCGTTGATCGGGCAGGTCGCTGCAGATGTAGGCCCGCGTTTCAAACGTACTGGCTGCGATCTTGTTCGCTTCGTTCGGTGCGTTCCTTTTGGTCAATCGGGGTGATCGCGATCGGAGTGCCATCCTCGTGCCGCACCAAACTGAGCAGCCCGATTTGTTCCCGGATGTATTTGCCGTCCAACGCGAGCGCCTCCGGCACGGTGTCAACATGGACGCTCAGCCAGCCTGAGAGGACCTTGGCAAAGACCTCCGCCTCGAGTCGAATGAGCATCTGATAGTCGACACTGTAACCAGGAACTGGATGGAACCCGGGAGATCCCCGCGTGCGGGGCAGGCACAGTTTGCGGCGCTGGGATTGGGTCAACAGATGGCCGAAGCGGGCAATCTCGGCAATCTCACGCCGGCCGGCCAGTAGTGCCATGGCGCTGATGGTCAGGATCGAGCCGATCTGGAACCTCGCGTTGCGCGACCGTGGATCAGGCACCCGGCAAAGGCACTCCCAAAACGATTCCATTTGCGCCTCGCGCAACGGCAAGGTGCCGGTGGCAGGTGTAGCCTGCGGTCGTCGCTCGCCACTTGAGTTTCGTTTTCCTCGATCGGTTTCGGCTTCATCCCCGCTCGCCCAGGCAAATCGGCTCAGAAGGTTTAGCCAGACAGTGCTCTCCTCTCCCTCAACCTCAACCTCTTCCATCGATCTGGAACAAGGCCTTGGATTGAGGAGATGGCGGAAATGGAACGTTGCTGCATTCCCGCCTGCATGCATGCAGTGTGAGGTTATGTTAAAGTGGATGATGGGTCTGCTCGGGCTGCACGTGGTGTTCACGAGTTCGTACGCGCAGGTGACGTGGTCGACGGTCGGTGCGCCGACAACAGAGACGCTCTGGGGTGTGGCCTACGGGGGCGGTCAATTCGTCGCGGTGGGCGAGAAAGGGGTGATTTTGACTTCACCCGATGCGCGAAAATGGACCGCACGTTCCAGTGGAACGGACGCCTGGCTGCTGCACGTGGCCTACGGGGACGGTTGTTATGCCGCGGTCGGAGAGACGGATACGATTCTGGCATCGGCCGACGCGATCCACTGGCAGCGGGTTGATCCGAATGTCAGTTCATCTGGAAAGGAGCGATTGAACGTGGTGGCGGTCAATCGGTGGATTTTCTTCGCGTACGGCGAAAATGGGGAAACGGTCTCTGCCGAGCGTCCATTTCAACCGTGGCGGCGTTACCCTTACCCGGGAAACCGGAGGGACGGGAGCTGGTGGCGGGGGTATGCGCGTGGATTCGAGAAGACCGTCCTCGCCGGGTCGATCGGTATTCAAGTAGACGGTACGGATCGAACACCAGGCGGCCTGCGCAATCTTGAGGGCGTGGCATTTGGGAACCTGCGCTTTCTGGCGGTGGGAGCCGGCGGGGGGACGGCGATGTCGATGGACGGCGAATCGTGGGAGGCGGGCAGCGCCGGCTCATCCACGGCAATGCGCGGGATCGCCCACTTCAACGGACTGTTTGTTGCGGTCGGTGACGGAGGGGCAGTTCTGACCTCACCGGATGGAAGGACCTGGGTGGCGCGCAGTTCATCCACCCAACGCGGCCTTCGTGGGATCGTTGCCTCTGCCGATACCGTCGTAGCGGTGGGTGAGATGGGCACCGTGGTCAGCGCCCCCTGGGTTGGGCTGGCCCCTGCGGTGGTGCGTCCGATGGAAAGCGTGAGTGAGGAGGAAGGCGGGACGACGGTTTTCGTCGGTGACTGCTGAAGTGACCGGGCGACTGGTCCGGCTGCAGGCCGATGGGAGCTTGGATCGCAGCTTTGTAGCTGCTGCCGAAACTTCGGAGGGACTGGGAGTGCGCG
Source organism: Verrucomicrobiota bacterium (assembly GCA_038325245.1). Classification (GTDB taxonomy): domain Bacteria; phylum Verrucomicrobiota; class Verrucomicrobiia; order Limisphaerales; family CAIMTB01; genus CAIMTB01. The sequence continues at coordinate 1,555 of JBBQIU010000445.1, read as the reverse complement.
ACATCAAGGTTCAGCCGGATGGCCGGATCGTCATTGTCAATGGATCGTCCCGAATCCGCCGGTTGCTGGCGAACGGAGCGTCGGATCCGTCGTTCATCAGCCGGGGAAATGCCGGGAGCGGAGGCGGGCCCCAAGCTCCTGTTCCATACGCTGGCGCGGAGACCCCGGTCACCCTGACAGTGAGCGTGCGAAGGTCGGGACCGTTGTGGTTGCTCAGAAATTGGAACATGATCGATCTGACGCACTCTTGGACCGTGACGGAAACCGGCACCTATGCGGTGACGATGGTCAACGCCCGGGGCGAGGCGACGGGATCGATCTACGTGAACGAGTCGCGGGCGGCGCTTCCACCCGTGATCACGAGTCAATCCCCGGCGATCTCGAGTCAGTCGGGGAGGGATGTCGTCTTGCAAGTCAAGGCGGTCGCGCCGGGGACCCGCGTTACGATCCCGCTCTGATCTCCGAATGGCGGCTCAACGGCGAATGGTTGGGTTACTCTTACGGTGAATGGATTCTGCCGTCGATCGCGGCGAACATGGCTGGCACGTACACCGTCTTGATCCGCGACCGGTTCGGGAATGCCACGCCGGGTGCGCCCATCGTGGTGACGGTCGACGATACGTCGCGCTTGATCAATCTGAGTGCCCGGGCGTGGGTGGGTCCCGGATATCAGAATTCGCCGGGAGAGCAGGGACTCTTCGCGGGATTTGTCATCCCAGGACCGCTGAACCGCCGCGTCCTGATCCGCGGACTCGGACCGACACTGAGCCGCTTTGGAGTCGGATCGCCTTTGGCGGGCACGCAGCTCGCAGTGGTGGCGGGCGACGGGCGCACAGTGGCCTTCAACGCAGGATGGGACGCGTTCCCGTTTTCCCCCGTCGCGGCCAAGCCCGGGGATTTTCTGGCAGTGGTGGCGTTCGCCCTTGAGCCGGGTAGCAAAGACTCCGCGGTCGTGATCGAGTTGGCACCAGGAGCCTATACGGCTTCGCTCATTGGGACTTATGATTCTTCAAATCGGAAACCTGGTGTCGGGGTTGGTCTGATCGAGCTCTATGAATACGACAATCGCTCAGACCGCCTGAGCAACCTCTCGGCGCGGGTGATGGTGGGCGAGGGCGGAGAGGCGGCGATTCCGGGCATCGCGGTGCGAGGTCCCGTGCCGAAACGGTTGCTCGTGCGGGCGGTGGGACCGTCGCTGGCGGGCTTTGGTGTGACTGCGCCGCTGGCGAATCCCCGCCTGGAATTGCGCAACGAGTCGGGCCAGGTGATCGCCGAGAATGACGACTGGGGCCTGCAGCCGGATTCGGCGGCGGTCCGCCAGGCGGCGGCCTCCGTGGGAGCGTTCGCGCTCCCTGAAGGAAGCAGGGACGCAGCGCGGCTGGTGACCGTGACACCCGGCAACTACACCGTCCTTGTCGTCGGAGCTGCCGGAGCCGCAGGCATCGCCCTGGTCGAAGTCTACGAGCTCCCCTGACCCGAGCCGGATGTCATCCATTGGATGACATTCCTGGATTTTGGCCAGTTTCAGTTCAAGCGGCGGGATGTCATCTATTGG
>JBBQIU010000444.1:0-3920 GCA_038325245.1 Verrucomicrobiota bacterium | reverse complement strand
GATGTGGTGGGGCGGCTGAGGGGGAAGCCTGGTACGGAAGTTTCTTTGACGGCCTTTCGCCCTGGTACGGGCCAGACGATCGAGCATCGGCTGACGCGGGCCGTGATCCCGATTCATACGATCCGGGATCTGAATTGGAAGCGTCAGTTCCCTCTTCTTGAGGACGGGATGGGCTACGTTCAGATAACGCAGTTTGGGGAGAAGACCTCCGGAGAGCTCGATGTTGCCTTGGAGAAGATGGCGGGGGCCGGAATGAAGGGTTTGGTCTTGGATCTGCGGGACAATCCGGGTGGTCTGCTCGATGCGGCGGTGCGGATTTGCGACAAGTTCGTCCGCAAGAACGATCTCGTCGTGTCCACTGAGGGCCGGAATGGCGCCCAACAGGCGGAGTTCCGCGCCACGGGACGAGGCCGGTATCAGAAGCTCCGGCTGGCTGTGCTCGTGAACGGGGGCAGTGCCAGTGCCTCGGAAATTGTTGCCGGTTGTTTGCAGGACCTAAAAAGGGCGCGGGTCTTTGGAGAACAAACGTTTGGCAAGGGCTCGGTCCAGAGCATTCTCCCCTTACAGGACGGCACAGCGTTGCGTCTGACGACGGCGAAGTATTACACGCCGAGTCACAAAGTCATCCATGAGTACGGCATTACGCCGGACAGCGTGATCGACATGACGGATGAGGAAGAGGGGGATCTTCTCCTTCGCCGACAACCAGGCGGGCTGGACGTCTTGGACCGTGTGAACCGAGATCGGGCGAAGGAGGTTCGGGATCTTCCTTTGGAACGTGCCGTCGACTACCTGAGAGGCATGCGTCTCCTGGCGGGTGAAATCTCGGGCCGTGCCTGATGACTGCGTCGAACGGGTTGAAGGGTTCTTCGGGATAACGCCGCCGTGCTTCTCATTGCCTTCGAGACGTCTTGCGACGAGACCAGTGTGGCCGTCGTGCGGGAAGGGGAGGTGTTGTCCAACGTCGTGGCTTCCCAGGTCTCCCTCCATTCAGAGTATGGGGGGGTTGTTCCCGAATTGGCGACCCGCGAGCACTTGAGGAATCTGCCGATCGTCAGCCGAGCAGCGTTGCAAGAGGCGGGCGTTGGGATGGCCGATATTTGTGGGGTTGCGGCAACCCTGGGGCCCGGACTCCCGCAGGCGCTCTTGACCGGGGCGCGGATGGCGGCCGGGCTTGCGATGGCACGGGGACTCCCGTTCCTCGGGGTGCATCACCACGAGGCCCACCTGTATTCGCCATGGATCATCGGGAATCCGCCAAGGGCCGATTTCGAGACATTCCAACCCAATGTCTCCCTGATCGCGAGCGGCGGCCACACGACGCTAGTCTACGTACGGGCCGAACTCGACCATCGGGTCCTCGGTTCGACGCTGGATGACGCGGCAGGAGAGTGTTTCGACAAGGTCGCGAAACTGCTGGGATTGCCCTACCCCGGAGGTCCCATGGTGGATCGGTTGTCCGTCGGCGGTGATCCAACCGCGTTCGACTTTCCCCGACCGCTTCTTCGCGAGCCAGGCGATGATTTCAGCTTCAGTGGCTTGAAGACATCCGTTCGCTACCTGATCCAGAAGTCGCCAGGTCTGGTGGCCGAACCTGCACGCGTTCGGGATCTATGCGCGAGCGTGCAGGCAGCGATCGTCGATGTGTTGGTGGGAAAACTGGTACACGCCGCCCGTCGACTTGGAATCGAATGGGTGACGGCCTCCGGGGGAGTGACCTGCAATCGAGCCTTCCGGAGGCAACTCGCCTCGGCGGCGGAGGCGGCGGGTCTGGAGGTGCGACTTTCGGAACCAACCTTGTGCACCGATAATGCCGCGATGGTGGGGATTGTGGCGGAACGGAGGATGAGCCGGGGCGAGAGGACGGATTACGACGTGGATGTCCGCCCGGGATGGACGCTCTGACGAGGGCGTCAGGGGCAGGGGACAATAGGCCCGTTCACGTGGGGCTCTTCCAATCGAAGGCCTTCTTCTTCAGGGCATAAACATAGCCTACGAAAAGGATGCCCAGGAAACTGACCATTGAGCCGAAGATGAGGCTCCCGTCTTCGGCCAGCATCTCCCGGTAAACCACGGCCCACGGGTAAAGGAAGACCACCTCGATGTCGAAAAGAATGAACAACATCGCCACGACGTAGAACTTCACCGAGAAGTGCGCCGCGCCTTCGCCTTTCGCGGCCATGCCGCATTCATAGGCGCTGTCCTTCACCGCGCTTCGGCGGGATTTGGTACCCAGCCACACGGAAGCCGTCAGTATCACTGCCGCGAAACCCACCGCCACCAATCCGAGGAGCAGGACGGGGCCGTATTGGGTCAGTTGGGACGACATCGTGGGCAGGAAAGCTGCGGTACCTTATGTCTCGCGGACGCCGAGCTTCTTCTCGACCGGATTCTTATCCAGGGAGACGTATTTCGGCAGGCCGCCTTCGATCGGAGGTTTCACTTCGCCTTCGATGAGAGGAGCGGCGTACTGAACGAAGGTATCGTTCGGGAGGTAACCGTCCTCACTGATCCAGTCGCGCGGGACGAAGTGTTCGACATTGGCGACTTCGGCGAGCGGGTGGAGATCCGTCGCCCACTTGATCTTGCCGTCGCCCGTCAGAATGGCGCGGGCATTGTCGCGGACGATCTTCACCATGTAGCCACTCTTGCCGTCGACGGCGGCCTTGACCGCGGCCTGGCCGCACGCGAACGCGTTGTCGATGTCGATCTGGCTCGCAAAGTGCCCGGCGGCGCGCTGCGCGTAACCAAGCAGGACGGTGCGCGTCTTCGTGTTGAGCTTGCCCTGGATGAATTCCTTGAGCTTCTCGGCGGCACCGGCGAGGACGGGATGGCCGAAGTCGTCGAGGCGGGCCTTGTCCGCCCCGATCTCCTCGCCGTGCTTGTTCCGGATTCCCTCACCCACAACGACGACGCAGTACTTGTGGGCTTCGATGGTGGCTTTGACCTGCGCGAGGAACGCGTCGATATCGTACTGGATCTCGGGGACGAGAATAATGTGGGGTGGATTGGCGGGATTGCCCCGTTTGGCGAGGACGGTGCCCGCAGCGATCCAGCCGGCCGATCGCCCCATGACCTCGATGATGCAGCAGGAGCCGTCGTCGGTGGCCATGCAACCGACGTCGAGGCCGACCTCCATGACCGTGGTGGCTGCGTATTTGATGGCGGAACCGTATCCAGGGCAGGAGTCGGTGAATGGCAGGTCGTTATCGATCGTCTTCGGGACGCCGATCACGCGAAGTTCGTATCCGCGCTTGATCGCCTCCTCATGGATCTTGTGGGACGTGTCCTGGGAGTCGTTGCCTCCGGCGTAAAAGAAGTACCGGATGTTGTGGGCTTCGAAGACCTGGAACAGTCGCTCCATGTCCTGGGCGGCCTTTTCGGGCTTTTTCTTGAAATTAATCTTGTAGCGGCAGGTGCCCAAAGCGGCGGCGGGGGTGAATTTGAGCCCCTCGATGGTCTTCTGCTTCTCATCGTTCAGATCAATGAGTTCCTCGTTGAGGATACCCAGGATGCCGTTCAGCCCACCGTAGATCTCCTCTATTTCTTCGTGCCTGCCCGCCTCGGTGATGACGCCCGCCACGCTCGCGTTGATCGCGCAAGTGGGGCCGCCCGACTGGGCGACCAAGAGATTACCAATAAGTTCAGCCATAAATCGTTTCGCAAGGGGCCGGATTTCCGTCGGAGGACGAGGAAACGCCTTCCCCGGCCCGTTCCATCGCTTCGGCGACCATGCCGGACGGGGAGATGAAGCGTCAAAAAGTTAATTCGCCGTCGAGTGTGGGCCCTGTGGGCCGGGCATGGACGGCCTTGCCTTGAAAGGCGGATGGAAGAGGCTCCAAGCTCCCCGACCGATGTCTGAATCCCTGCGGCGCTGGACCGAGACCGCCGAGACCTTCTTCCTTGAAGTCATCTTCGAG
>JBBQIU010000443.1:0-3926 GCA_038325245.1 Verrucomicrobiota bacterium | reverse complement strand
TCCCTTGTCCTCAAGCCGACGAACCGTCTCCGCCGTCGTCTCGGCGAGCTTCAGGAACTCCTGCAACGGAAGTTCCCGCCATTCCTCCAGGATGTTCCATACCTCCCGCTGCCGCGGCGTGAGGTCCGGAAACTCCCCATGCACCGGCGTGATTCGCACCGTCAACCGCTCCCGCCACCCGTCCTGTTCCTGGCGCACCGCCTCCGGCAACACGCTCTTCAGAGCGGTTTCCAGCGGGCAGCAATAATACCCGGCCATCCATCGCGCCAATTCGAGCACGCCCACGGTCAACTGCGCCTGCCGACCCACAACCGCCACAATCTCCCGGAGATTGGTCTGCGGCGACGTCCCCAGGACCTCCACCACACTTCCCAGAATCTCCCGACGCCCAAACGGCACCTTGACCCGCGCCCCGACCTCCACGCGACCCTCCCATTCACGGGGAATCGTGTAGTCGAATTCCTTCCGCAACGCGAGATCTAGTGCGACTCGGGCAATCACAGGTCCACTTCCGATATGTCCGGGCACCGCCGGCGCGCCCCAATCTGGCTTCCCCCTCCACGCTCCCGGAAGTCGAATCCTTCCTTTTGGACGATTCTCGTCCCCACTCGGAGAATCGCCTTGCCACCCACCGATCGACTCGGCTACCAGAACGCATCACCCCGACTTCTCTCGCACGGTGGGGGCCCGTTGCGCCCATTGACCGCGATGACGGCCCATTCAGGCAATACCGTCATGGCGCCACATCCGCAGCGCCAGAATTCGGGTCAAGCAATAGTCAACGAACCCCCAAACATCCCCAGCCCGGAACCGCCCAGTCGGTCCCAGCAAATCCGTATTCCTGCCATGAGTAATCCCTCACCCTTCCATCCAACGCCGAACACGGTCGTGACCCGACCTCCCCGACGAAGTCCAAGAATCTGGGGTCCCGTCCTGGCCGTGGTTTCCCTTGGACTCGCCTCCGCTTCGGCTGCCACCTTCAATTCCAATTTCGCCTCCGATCCCGGCGGCACCCCCCTCGGCATCGCCGAGATCGAAGATGGCATCCTTAAACTCAACGATCTCGCCGATCTCCCTCCCGCCGATCCGGCCAAGCCCCTCCCCCAGATGGGCTCCTATGTCCTCCCGGACTTTAACGACGGTGCCGCCATCCAGAGTTTCACCGCCACGTTCAAGGCCGCCGTCGGCGGTGGCAGTTCACTCGGAGCGCAGGGCTTCAGCTTCGTGCTCGCCAATGACATCGGCCAAACCGTCTTCCGCGAAGGTGGTGGAACTCTCCAGGGACTCGTCGTCTCCTTCGATACCATCGACAACCTTGCCGGGTTCAACGCCGAGGGAAATGATCCCGGCGACGCCCCGGGCGTTATCGTCAAGATCGGCGGAGCCAAAGTGGCCGTTCGAAACTTCCGCGGCATCCAGACTTATCCGGCCAACTCCACCGCCACACGCTTCGCGGATGTCGAAGTCAAAATCGACCCGGACGGAACCCTCGATGTCACCTACGACGGCGTCAAAGTCTTCGACAACGTCGGTATCGGCTACACCCCCATCGCCGGCTCGTTCGCCTGGGGTGCCGGCACCGCCGAACTGACCGCCGCCATCCGCAATAATCACTGGATCGACGACGTCAATATCACCACCACCACCGTCGGAACCGGTTCCTACGTCTCCGCCAAATCACCCGCGGCCCAGAACGCGCGCGCCGATTCGGTCGTCTCCATCACCGTCGGGAATCTGGCCTCGGCTACCGTCCAGATGACCTTCGATGGCGGGACCGTCACGCCCACAGTCACCAGTCAGGGCAACACCCGGACCGTCACCTATGACCCTCCCGGACTCCTCGCCAGCGGCTCATCGCACACGGTCATCCTCACCTACGACACGTCGAAGACGTTCTCCTACGACTTCAATGTCGCCAGCTACGCCACCATCCCCGCCACCGCCAAAGCCAAGGCCGGCTCCGTCAACACCAGCTCCGACGGCTTTAAGGCCCGCGTGTATCAGGTCGTTTCCCCGGCCCCAAGCAGCGTCGCCACCGCCGAACGCCAGCTCGCCGGCCTTTCCGGGCCGAATATCGCCGACCTCACAGCCGCCTCCGGCGGGTTCTTCAACCTCACGACCATCAATTGGGATGACGATCAGGCCGGCGTCGGATACTTCACCAACGACGACCCGATTCCCGGTTACCCTGGCCTCACGCCCGACGGAAATTCCGCCATCGACAATATCGCCATCGAAAGCACGGCGTACCTCGACCTGCCTGCGGGTCTCGTAACCCTGGGCGTCCGCAGCGACGATGGTTTCGGAGTCTTCGTCGGAGGCGACCCCCGCGACGCAACAGCCCCGATCGTCGGCATGCTCAACGGCGTCGCGGACAGCACCTTCTCCTTCGTGGTCGAGGAAGCCGGGATCTATGGCGTCCGGCTCGTCTGGTACGAAGCGGCCGGGGACGCCCATTGCGAACTGTTTTCCGTCAATGCCGCCGGCAATCGCATCCTGGTGAATGACCGGTCAACGCCAGGCCACATCAAAGCCTACCGTGACCGTTCGGGCGCCTCCGCCCCCTACGTTACCGCCGTTAAGCCCGCCCCCAACGAAACGGGCGCGAATCCGAAGTTGAGCGTCGAGGTCCAGGTGACCGAGGAGACCAGCACGCTCACCCCCGCCTCCATCCAACTGAAGATCCGGGACACCCTCGTCACCCCCACCGTCACCAAGTCCGGCAAGGTCACCACAGTCAGCTACAATCACGCCGGAAGTGTCCCCGAAGGGACCTACCCGGTCAGCCTCACCTTCTCCGATAGCGCCGGCGACTCCGTGTCGAGTTCCTGGTCCTTCTCCACGGCGCCGGGACCGTGCGAAAACGCCTCAGGCCCCGCCGCGACCGGGTACTGGACGTTCGACGACGGCACCCTCAAGGGCTCCATGGGCAGCGACCTCGCCTACATCGATAACTCCCTGGCTGCCAATTATTCGTTCGGAACCACCGGCCAGGGCGACTTCGCCGACATCCCCCACATCGACGGAGCTCCGGCCAAGTTCCTCTTCATCCCATACACCACGAATGGCGATGACTTCAAACGCACGGGACTTCGTCTGAAGCCAGGGCTCGCCCCCAGCGGCGGCGGCCAGAACGCCAACCAGTGGACGATGATCTTCGACGTCTATTGGGGCGAGGGCAGCGCCAACGGCACCTTGCTTCGCACCCACGACCTCGACCAAAGCAATGACGGCGACCTTTTCTGGCGCGCGTCCGACGGCTCGTACGGCAAGGGATGCTGCTCCAATTACGACGGCATCGACCCCGCCCACAACCATGCCCGCAACTCCTGGGCACGAATCGTCATCGTGGCGGACATGACCTCCACCCCCAAGCGCCTCGCCAAGTACGTCAACGGCGTCAAGCATCGCGAAGATGTGAGCGGCGACGGCGCCAACATCGACGGTCGCTACTCCCTCCCCTCCGAGATCTTCGTGTTTAATGACGGGGATGACAACGAGCAGAGCACGGCGGCCGTCAGCGCCATCCAGGTCCGCGAGGGCGCCTTGACCGACGATGAAGTCGCCGCCCTCGGTGGGCCGTCCGCCGATGGAATCCCTGCGCCGGCGACCGGCGATTCCGGCGGAATCGCCGCACAATGGGAGTTCAATGGCAACCTCCAGGCCGAGACGGGTGCCGCCGTGGAATACATCGATCCTGCCCTCTCCAGTCACTACTCGTTCGGCACCAGCGGTCAGGGTGCCCACGCCGACATCCCCGGGATCGACGGCCAACCAGCCCAATTCCTCGTCATTCCGCGCAACGACAACGGCGAGGATTTCAAGAAGACCGGCCTCCGTGTGAAAACGGGCCTCACCGCCAGCGGGGGCGGCAACAACGCCAACGTCTGGACCATGGTGATGGATGTCTACTGGGGTGAAGGCCA
>JBBQIU010000442.1:0-3929 GCA_038325245.1 Verrucomicrobiota bacterium | reverse complement strand
GGATGCACCAAAGGAACTCTATGCTTCACGTCCACGCCATGCCGGGTGCGGTCGGGGCGGCCAGTGCGCGCGCCCGGGAGCGCATAATGCGAAGTCGGTGGGAGCCTCTGTTCACGGCCGATTGGGAACGGGTGCTGTTGTCGATCCATTTCATGGCGGAGTGGCTCTCGAACCGATGTGCGGTGGCGCTCGGTCCCGCAACGTTCGGACTGCCGTACCGACACGGGCGGCTGGAATACGTCCATGCGTGGAAGACCGGGAACCTGGCCGGAAAAGTCCGGGATACGCACACCGGCGATGCGGTCGAGTATCGCGGGGAAGTGGAGCCTGGGGCGGCGTTCGAGCGATGCGCGGCGGGGACGCGGGACGAATGGCTGATGGAGCGGTACACGGCCTACACGCGGCGCGGCGGTCGGACGGGCATGGGTAGCGACGTTTTCCAAGAATTGGACACGCATTGCGGCCATGAACCGTGCAAAGGAGGGCGCCGCTCCGTCGGCGCCGAGGATTGGGTTGGGGCTAGAGTTCAACAGGTTCCGACGGAGCGGAACCCTCCAGTGCGGCCCCGGGATTCAGTAGTGACTTCGCGGAAGCAGGGCAAGGTCCGTACTGGGCTGGTGAGTCGTCTTAGACCCGAGGCGGCGAGCGAAAGCCGACAGAAGAGTCATCCCCCGGGGAGGGCGAAGAGCCGGTTCGAGAGTTCCCTGTCGGGCTCCCAGGGAGAGCCCGTGACATCTTCGAAGCCGAGGTCCCGGAAGCGCTTGTGAAGGGTGGCGGACGAACTCCCGGCGCGCTGAAGCCAGGGGTTGTTGAACTCGCACAGCACGCGACGGATGCGTTTTTCTGCGAGGGCCAAGGGAGCGCCGTCCAGGACGTAGGATTCGTAACCCTCAACGTCCATCTTCATGAGATCGACGCGGTCGCATTTCCAATCGGCGAGGCAGTCGTCGAGGCGTTCGACGGGCACGGTCACGCCGGCTTCCGAATCGTCCGTCAGCAGGGTGGGGGTGTGATTGCCGCGGCCGGGGATGGAGAGTTTGAGGTGTCCGGGAATGCCGCCGAGGCCACAACGTTTTAGGCGGACGTGGGAGAGTTGGTTGGCGTCGACGGCCGCTTGGAGAAGATCGGCGACGTAGGGGCTGGGTTCGAGAGACAGGACGTGGCCGGAAGGGCCGACGATCCGGGAGGCAAGGAGTGAGAAGTAGCCGACGTTGGCGCCGATATCGAGGAAGGTCATTCCGGGACGGAGGAGGGAGCGGACGACGCGGGTTTCCCAAGGTTCGTAGCAGCCGAGGTAGATCATGCGCTGGATGAAGTCCTCGAGGTCGAGCCGCATGCGGTTGCCATGGATCGTGGCCTCGCGGATGCCGTGGCGGGGGATCAGGGGTTGGAGCAGGCGCACTTTTCCCCGGAACGACCAGGGGCGGAGGAACTCGATCAGCCAGCTAGACATGGGAGGGGGCGAGGGTTTCGACAATCGCGAGGAGTTTGGTGATATGGGCCTCCGCGGTCCAGTCATGGGAATGGCGCCAAGCGCCCTCGCGCAAGGCCTGCCAGCGGGCGGGATCCTGAAGCGCACGGACGATGGCGCGGGCAAGGTCCTGCGGGCGGGGGGGAGATTCGGATGCGAGCTCACCCGAGACTCCGGGGAGGAGCCATTCGGGAATGCCGCCGGTGGCATAGGCGACGCTGGGCAACCCGACGCAGGCCGCCTCGAGCCCGACGAGTCCGAAGGGCTCGGGCCAGAGGCTGGGAACGGCGAGGAGGTCGGCTTCGGACATGCACTGGTTGCGTTGCGGTGCGTCGATCCAGCCGAGCGTTTCCACGGAGAGGCCCTCGCGTCGAGCCTCGTCGAGGATGGCGTCGCGTCCGGGGCCATCGCCGGCCACCTGCAGTTGAAAGGAGCGGCGGAGGATCGTCCCTGCTTCGATCAAGGCGACCGTGAGGTGGTGGAGGCCCTTCTGCGGGGTGATGCGGCCGAGGAAGAGGATTTTCCCATTCTGGGGTCGCGGGGCGGGAGGGAAGGGAGCCGGCGTGATACGGGGTGGAAAGAGCGGGACGTGGTGAATCTTGGCGGGATCGACACCACAGCGTTCGAATTGGCTCCCGACATAACGACTGGCCACAAGGATGGCGGCGTAGTGGCGGAGGGACTTGTGGCGCCGGGACTCGGTCCGGTAAAGCCGGAGCATGGTCCATGGGTTGCTTCCGCCGCAGTGTTTGGGGAGGTAGACGGCCAGGCACGCCGGGCCGAAGGCGCGCTGGCACGGGGTGGTGGTGGCTCCCGAATGGCATCGGGTGCCGCTGATACAGATGCCGTAGTAATTGTGTGCGAAGAGGACGGTGCGGAAGCGGTGGGTCAGTCCCGCTTCGAGGAGGGGCGAGTCAAGGCCGTGATTGTAGACGAGATCCGGACGGAATGCGGAGACGTCGTTGAGGATGGAATCGAGGGGGCGTTGGGCCGCGAGGATCCGGGGGACCTCCGGCACATCCTCCACGAGCGATGTTGCATCGGTGGGGGGTGGGTGCTCATGGAGCACGGCGAGAGTGTGCCCCCGGGCGTGGAGGAGTGGGAGGACAGCCTGGAGATGGGTTTCGACGCCGCCTGCAAAACCGAGGTGCCTTGTCGCGACGACGATGCGCATGAGTCATTCGTCCGGCGAACCCTGTCAGGGAGAAGGGGCCGCGGGAACGTCCCCGACGGTGACGCGCTGGGTGTGGCGGATATCGAGGGCCTCATTTAGGTAAACGACCTCTTCGGCAATGTTCTTGGCGTGATCGCCGACGCGTTCGAGGCGTTTGCTGATCGCCATGAGATTGAGGCAGCGCGTGGTATTGGCGGGGGCTTCGACGATGAGGTCGGTGAGTTCCCGTTGGAGTTGTTTGTTGAGGGCGTCGACCTCCTTGTCGCGGGGGATGATGGCGCGGGCTTGGGCGCTGTCGCCGGCAATGAAGGCGTCGAGGGCTTCGGCGAGCATTTCGGTGACCATGGCGACCATCCGGGGCAGTTCGATGGGGGCTTTGAGCTGGGGTTCGCGATTGAGGTCACGGGCGCGGCGGGCGATGGCGGTGGCCTCGTCGCCGACACGTTCCAGGTCATGGCTGACCTTGGTGCCGACCATGATGAGGCGTAGGTCGCGGGCGAGCGGGGCGCGGAGGAGGAGTTGAATGGCGAGATCGTCGATGGCCTTCTCGAGATCGTCGAGGAGGGTGTCGTCTTCCTCGACTTGGCGCGCGAGTTCATCGTCGCGCTCGACGACGCTGCGGACGGCGTTGCGGATGGATTGGCCGGCGTAGCTGGCCATGGTGAGGAGGCGCTGGCGGAGGCCGTCGATGCTGGCTTCGAAATGGGTCATGGATCCGGGGGCGTCGTGGAACGGGTTCCGCTGATCTTGGGGGGATTCCTGGGCGATCAGCCGAAGCGGCCGGTGACGTAGTCTTCGGTTTGCTTCTGGGCGGGGGTGGAGAAGATTTTCTGAGTCTCGGAGTATTCGATCAGCTTACCGAGGTAGAAGAAGGCGGTTCGGTCCGAGCACCGGGTAGCCTGCTGCATGTTGTGGGTCACGATGACGATGGTGAACTCCTGTTTGAGTTCGTGGATCAGTTCCTCGACTTTAACGGTGGCGATGGGGTCGAGGGCCGAGCAGGGTTCGTCCATGAGAAGGACTTTGGGCTGGTTGGCAATGGCGCGGGCGATGCAGAGCCGCTGCATCTGGCCGCCAGAGAGCCCGAGCGCGCTCTCATGCAGGCGGTCCTTCGCTTCGTCCCAGAGAGCCGCACCGCGCAGGCTGCGCTCGACGGCTTCATCCAGCACGCTTTTGCGGTTCTCGCCGCTGATCCGGAGCCCATAGACGATGTTCTCGTAGATGGATTTCGGAAACGGATTCGACTTCTGGAAGACGATCCCGATGCGGCGCCGGAGAGCGATG
>JBBQIU010000441.1:0-3930 GCA_038325245.1 Verrucomicrobiota bacterium | reverse complement strand
CGCCATGGACGAGGCCCGCCCCGAAACCCGCGGGTTCCCTCCGGTTCGCCTCGTGGCGCGCGATGAATCCGGTCCAAAAGCCGATTGCCGCCGCGACGACGATGTAACCAAGGAGGCGCCGTCCGAGACGGCGGACGCGGCAGGGCTCCGGACAGGGCGGGGCTTGTTCCGATGGGTTTGTTTGCGTAGGAGAAAACGATGTTCTTAAGGCGCCGCAGCCGCCAAGCCGAATGCTTTGACGATCCGGACCGGCCAGCGGAGGCGATCGCGCGGGACTATGCCCAGTTGGAACGTGTGAACCGCTTCTTTCGCCACGCCGAACCCTTCACGCGACGGATGGCGCGGGAGTCCCGGACGGATCAGTGGCGGCGTGCGGCGGTTCTTGAGGTGGGTGCGGCCACGGGCCAACTGGCGGTCGAGTTGAAGGCGTGGGCGGCGGGGCGCGACTGGGCGTGGGATTTCACATGCCTCGACCTAAACCCGACGGGAACCAGGTTGAACCCGATGCCGCGAAAGGTGGTGGGCGATGCCACGCGCCTGCCGTTCGCGGATGGGACGTTCGACCTGGTGATCGCATCGCAGATGACGCACCACCTCGATGACGAAGGGGTGGTGGAGCACTTCCGGGAGGGCTGGCGGGTCGCGCGGCGGACGTTGATCGTCAGCGACCTTCATCGGAATGCCTTCCTCTTCGCCCTCGTCGCGATCACCACGCCGCTGTTGGGACTCGCACCGCGCCTGATCGCGGATGGCCTTCTTTCCGTCCGGCGTGGTTTCAGGGTGGATGAATGGGGGAGTGCGGCGCGGACGGCGGGGATCCCGGATCCGCGGGTCACGGTCGAGTCCGGCTGCCGGATCGTCCTGTATGCGGTGAAGGATTGAGTCGGAACGAGCTGTCTTGGATCGAGAGGCCTTCGTGTTCCCCTCGGCCTTCGGATTTATCTTTCTGGGTCCGATTCTTCCTCCCCCTTTTCGGCCCTACCCCATGGCGCTTCGCTTCCCAATGCCCCTGAAGTGTCCGTGCGGGTTCTGAAGAACCGGGCCTCTCTTGTTTCCTTCTCTGCGCTCTCTGCGTTCCCTGCGGCAGGGTTCATTGCGCGATCCCACGCGCGGCCTCGCGGTACCACCGAATCCATCGCCATCCGTCGCGAACGGGGTCGATCTTGCTGGTCTCGTCGCGGTACACGGCGTGGACCGGCACGAATTCGATCGGCCACCCGCACCGGCATCCGGCGACGATCATCTCGGACTCAATTTCGAAGCGGCTCGAGGCGAGGTTTAATCGGCGCCATTGATCAAGCCGGATCAGGCGGAAGCCGCACTGGGAATCGGGGATCTCACGGCCGACGAGGGTGCCGATGAGGCGGCTCATGATCCGGTTGACGACCCGGCGTGGGAGCGGCATGCGCGGCGGATCGGCGAAGCGGTTCCCGATGATCAACGGCGCCCCGGTTCGGGCTGCGGCGTCGAGAAAGGTCGGGATGTCCTGGGGCAGATGCTGGCCGTCGCCGTCGAGGCAAAGGGCGGAGGTCGCGCCGAGGCTTTCGGCGTGGGCGAGTCCGGCGAGGAGTGCGGCGCCCTTGCCGAGAGAGACCGGGTGGCGAAGGACGCGGGCGCCGGCTGCCGTCGCCTGTCCGGCCGTGTCGTCGGTTGATCCATCATCGACGACAACGACGTGCGGGACGTGGGGGAGAACGCCCGCGACGACGGCGGCGATGTGGCGGGCCTCGTTGAGGCAGGGGATGACGGCATGAATGACGACCGCCGAGGCCATGGGGGACGCTAGGCCGCGACCTCCTCGGGACGCGAGCAACTGATGGCGGGTGGATCCCTGGGATCATCGCATGGGGACATCGCATGGGGACAGGTGATTTGTGGCATCGCATAGGGACAGGTGATTTGTGGGGATCATCGCATGGGGACAGGTGATTTGTGGGATCCACACATGGGGACAGGTGATTTGGGATCGATCGCAAATCGCACATGGGGACAGGTGATTTGGCCATGGGGACAGGTGATTTGGCACATCGCACATAGGGACAGGTGATTTGGGATCCACGGCTTTTGGTTTGCCCCATGGATGCAGCGTCGGATTAATTGGGGCGCGTTGAATTCGTTTCCCCGTCAGCCGCGCGCCGAAGACCTCGAACTCCGTGGATCCTTCCAGGAAGGCTTGCATGAGAAGGCCCGTGCCATGATGGAGGGGCGGTTTGGGCGACGGGTTTTTGTGCGCGGCGTCGTGGAGCTGTCGAATTTTTGTCGGGAGAACTGCGCCTATTGTGGGATGCGCCGAGACAATCGGGGATTGGCGAGGTTCCGGGCCGAAGTCGATCCGCTGGCGGAGGTGCTGATCGAGGGCCGGCCTGCGGCGATCACGGATCTCAACATCCAGACGGGCGAGGATCCGAGGGTGGTCGAGGAGGTGGTCCTCCCGTTGATCCGGTTGCTTCGCCGACACACACCGTTGGGGATTAGCGTTTGTCTGGGAACGCTGGATGAGGGGCGGTACGAGGCGCTGAAGGCGGCCGGCGCGACCATCTACATCCTGAAGTTTGAGATGGCTGATCCCGAGCGATACCGCCGTTTCGGGTCGCCGGGTACGTTGGAGGAACGGCTCCGGCATATCCGGCAGCTCAGGGCCGGGGGGTGGAATGTGAGTTCGGGATTCATCGCCGGCCTGCCCGGCGAGACAAAGCGGGACCTCCTGGACAATCTCGCCCTGGCGGGGTCACTGCCGCTGTGTGGTTGCAGCGTGAGCCCCTTCATTCCCGGCGTGGAGACCTCGTTGTCCGCCGCCGCTGCCGGGGACGTGGACGTCACCCTGAACTGCATGGCCTGGATGCGGGTGCTGCGGCCGGATTGGGTCATTCCCGCGGTGAGCGCCTTGAACCTTTCGCAGCCGGGTCTTGGATATCGGCGCGGCCTGCGCGCCGGGGCGAACCTGGTCACGATGAACCTGACGCCCGAGGCCTTTCGGGGAAACTATCTGCTCTACACGAGGGACCGGTATGTCATGACGGAGGAACGGGTGCTGACCGCCATCGTTGCTGAAGGACTCGAGCCGTCCACAACGAGTCTCGCTTCCCATTATGCTGCGGCACCCCGCGCCTTGGCCTCTGCGCCCGGAGAGGTCGTCGGCGGCGGCGGCATGGATGGGGACTGCGGGGAGGCTGTTACGGCGGCGGGCGCTGCGTGAATCGGGGGGCGCCGAAGCCAAGTTCGCCAGCCTTCGGTCAGTTCCAGCCTGATCCAACGAGATAAGGCCGTGACGATGGGGCGGGCACTGCCCGGGTCGAGCGAGAACCCCCCGAACAGGAAACGCGACTGGTCGTTCCGTCGCCCGAAGGTTCCGCGCGCACGGCGGCTGTCGGCGATCGCCGCCAACCGGCGGTTGTAGGCTCGCATCAGGTGGAAGACAGGAACCGACGGCGGCGTCGAGAATACGGGTTGAAGAAACGCCTTCGGGCCGAACTTGAACGGCTGCGAAACCACGCCGAGGTAGTACAACCCCAGGTCGAGAACGAACGCCATCCGCATCAGTTCGAAGTCCCCCAGGTACGCATACTTCCCCTCGTACACCGCCTCGAACCATCGGTCGTAGCTGCGCGCGAACGTGGCGTTGTGGCGGATGACTCGTTCCGATACGTCCTCGCCCTTCAGGCCCGCCAGCGCCAGTTCCACCCCCGAGAATGTGGTGAAGGAAAGCCAGTCCATTCCGGGGCTGTAAAATGGGTCCAGAAAACCGGCCGCATCCCCGACGAGAACGAAGCCGTTCCCCGCGATCACGCGGCTCCGATAGGCCAGGTGCTTTCTCCAGTGAACGTCGCCTTCCTTGCAACGGGCGCCGGCGAGGATTTCGCGCGCCGCGGGATGGCGGTCCAGAAATGTCTTTAGTCGCGCTCCGACAGAACCTTCCGTGGGCCACGCGAC
>JBBQIU010000440.1:0-3945 GCA_038325245.1 Verrucomicrobiota bacterium | reverse complement strand
TCGGAGGGGGGAATCGAACTCCAAAAGCGCCAGGCGAGGGTTTCCGACTCGCCTGTGTCGATGGTGAAGAAGTCGGCGCGTTCCGAGATGCCAGGAAGAAGCGGCCCAATCCAGTCGAGGGGACACTGGGCTTCGGCGATCTCGCGAACGCTGGGGAGGTCTGAACGTTCGGCCCACATTTCGAGGCGGGAGGCGCGGGCGGCGCCCACGAGGAGCAGTCGTTCTGCGGCGCGGGTGCAGGCGACATACAGGAGCCGGATCTGCTCACCGATCCATTCCCGGCGCTGCCGGTGGCCGGCAAGCCACCGTGGGAGGCTGTGGTAGCCGCGTCGGTGTCCTTCGGGGACGACGGGCGGGCAGAGGCCGTATTCCGAGTCGAGCGTCCAATCCCCCTTAAGATCCTCGTCGTTGAAGCGATGACCTAGGCCGGCGACGACGACGACCGGGAATTCGAGTCCCTTGCTTTGGTGCATGCTGAGGAGGCGCACGCTGTCTCCCACGGCGGTGGGAGCGCTCTCCATCCGTTCGGCGGCATCGGCCTGGGCCTCGATGAATTGGATGAAACGGAAGAGTCCGTGGCGTTGGAAGGTGTCGAACTGCCGGGTGAGAGCGAGCAGACGCCGGAGATTGGCGCGTTTGGCATCGGCACGTTCCTGGCTGAGAAGCCAGGCTTCGTAGCCGGTTTCGGCGAGCACCGTTTCGAGGCAGGCGGCGAGGGAGCCCTGGGTCGCGATGCGACGCCAGCGGGCGTGGGCTGCCAGGAATTCGGACGCCTTGGCGCGGGCGGAGGCGAAGGGCGGTTCCCTGGAGTCGATGAGGGCGACGAGGTCGACAAGGGCCTCCCAGAAGAGACGGCCGGGGCTGGCGATGCGAATGGCGGCGAGTTCTTCCACGGTCATGCCGACGAGCGGTGAACGAAGGACCGCGAGCAGGGGGAGATCCTGTCGGGGATTGTCGAGGAGACGGACCAGATGAATCAGGTCGGAAACCTCCAAAGTCTCGTAGAAGCCGCCACGTCGGGCATCGAGGGGAATCCCCTCGGCGGCGAAGGCACGCGCCCAACGTTCGGAGACCGAGCGTGGCGCCGGATGCAGCACGACCATGTCGCGCCAGCGCACGGGGCGGAAGGTTCGCAGGCCCGGGTCCCAGACCGTGCACGGTTCCGCATGGAGCGCCCGAAGGCGTTGGGCGGTGAGTCTTGCCTGGGATTCCTCCGAATCAAGGTCGCCCGCGTCGGTTGCCGTATCGACGCCGTCATCGGCTCCGGGCCCATCGGCCGTGGCGGGAGCGTCCGATTCCGGAGACTCCACGGGCACGTCCGTCTTCCAGAGATGGCATTCGATCCGGCCTTGGGAGCGTTCACGGAATTGGGGGCGCGCCTCGGGGGCGCCCAGGAGGAGTTCCGCCTCGGCGTCATAGTCGACCCCCCCCAGTTCAGGGCGCATCACCTGACGGAATAGGGTGTTCACGAAGCGCAGGATCGCCTCGTGACTTCGAAAATTCTCGGTGAGGGGCGCGACGGAGTGGTGCGGAGTCGCGCGCCAGAGGCGGGCGTATTCCTGGAAGATGCGGGGATCGGCCCGTCGGAACCGGTAGATGCTTTGCTTGACGTCCCCGACGAAGAAACGATTCGCGTCCGCGCCCTCGCGACTAAGGCATTGGAGGATGCGGTCCTGGGCGCCGTTGATGTCCTGGTACTCGTCGACGAAGACAAGTTCCAGCGATTCCTGCCATTGGCAGGCGAGACGCGTGGGCCGGCGCGACTCCGGATCCCATAGCAATTGCAGCGCGAGTTGCTCGAGGTCGGCGAAGTCCACGGCGGCGGCGGCGCGGCGGGCGGCGGTAAAGGCATCATCGAACCGGGTGACGAGATCGAGGAGAGGCACCACATCCAGCCGACTCCAGGCCCAATCCTGGACCAGGGCGGAGATGACGGCTTCGGTAGCGGGAGCGACGAGTTCCTGAAGCGCCGCGGCTTCGGCGAAAAGTTTCTTCAGAGGCTTCAGCCAGGTGGAGGCCTTGCGTTTCTCAATGCGGGTACGGTCTCCGGCGTCGATGAGCTGAACCAGGAGGGAGTTGACGTCGGCCATCTCCGGATCGGCGACGTTGGCGAGTTGGGCAAGGCGGGCGAGGATTTCTCCGCAGGTTTGGGCGGGCCGGTTGTCCGGATGACGTCTGGCGCAATTCAGGGTATGGTCAAGCCAACCCAAGGCCCACCCGGCGATGCCTGGCCGGGCGAGGTCGCGCCAGAGGCGGGGTTCGGGCTCGAGGTAGGCAGTGCGTTGTTGTTCGATCCACCGCCGTGGCTCGGGAAGCGAACGTGCGTAGTCGTGAACCTTGAGAATGAGGGAATTCAGGGAGTCGAAGCCGGCGCGGGCGTGTCGGTTCAGGAAAGGGAGGACATGCGGGGAACCCTGGGCAGAGCCGTCGAGGTGACTTCGCAGGAGTTCTCGAAGGACGGTGGCGCGTTGAACGTGGGTCTGGATCTCATCCTGAACAGTGAACTGAGGGTCGATTTCGAGATCATGGAAGTGTTCGCGGACGAGCCGGAGGCAGAAGGCGTGGAGGGTGGACACGGCTGCGGCGTCCAGCAGGGCGCGCTGCTCGGCAATCCAGGCATTCTCCGGATTCGCCTGAAGCCGGGCGTCGAGGGCCAGAGCGAGGCGGTGGCGCATTTCGGCAGCGGCGGCCTCGTTGAAGGTGACGACGAGCATCCGGTCGATGGGGATGCGCTGTGGGGCATCGAGCGTCCGATCAAGGATCCGGGCGACTAGGGTGCTGGTTTTCCCGGCCCCGGCTCCCGCCATGACGAGGACGTCACCTTGGGAATGGATGGCGAGGTGCTGCTGAGGCGTGGGCGGTGGCACGGGAGAAGGAGAGGGTTCAAGAAAAAGCGCAGCCGGCGTGAGCGGGCTGCGCTGAAAGAAGTGGGAACGTTGGTACGGGGATTCGGGAGCGGCCGGGCGGAATCCGACCCGTGGGCTACTGGCGTTCGACCGTGGTGTTTTCCTTCATCCAGCGGACGTCGACCCAGGAGTCCTTGGCGGGGACGTTCAGCGCGATCGTGCCGTTGTACCGAATGGGGGCGGACTTGATCACGCCACCCTTCCAGGACTTGATCTCGGCGTGGCCATCGGCGAATGCGAAACCGCAGGCGCCGTTGTGGTAATTGGCCGGCATATCGATGATCTGGGCCGTGGCCATGGCGTCAGCGCCCGTGCAGGCATTGGCGAAAGCGGCATCGTTGATGCTGTCGGGATGTTCATCGATGAACACCCAGGTCTTGGAAGGACTGACGATGCTTCCCTGACGGCCGTAGGTGAGCCACCGCGTTTGGGCGCGGTTGTTGGCCTTGTCGAGCCATTCGCCGTAACCGAACACCTGGCTCATGGAATTGCTGCGGATGCGCGGGTACTTGCCGCGCACGCCGTTAATGGTGGCGGTGACGCGCGCCATATCGGCGGGGCACTTGAAGACTTCGAAGGCCCGACCCACCTGTTCGAACATGGGGCTGTTCGTGATCAAAGCCTGGTTCGCGGCGGCGGCGGAGAAGTCGAGGTTGCCCTGTATCCAATTCGGGCGTCTTGGATCGACGCCATCCTGACAGGCGAGCAGGTAATCCTCGTTGTCCCCGGACCAGAGAACCCAGCCGAGACCGAGCTGTTTGAGGTTACTGAGGCACTTGATGCCGTGAGCCTTCTGTTTGGCTTTGGCCAGAGCGGGAAGAAGCATGCTGGCCAAAATCGCGATAATCGCGATCACGACCAACAACTCAATCAGAGTGAAGCCGCGCTGGAGACGGTCTGATGACGGATGGCGTTTCATTTTTAAGGGATTCGGGGCTCGCGGGACAGTAGCGGGCCTGTTTCGTTGACGTCAAACTAGCATCGCGCGTGCTATGGGCGCATGTGTCTTTGGCGGCACAGCGCAATCGAACCCCGGCCC
>JBBQIU010000439.1:0-3946 GCA_038325245.1 Verrucomicrobiota bacterium | reverse complement strand
CCTTCACGATGTCGCCGAAAAGCTGATTCACCTCCGCGTAAGTGCGCGCGATCTCCGGCCAGCGGTGCGCCATGCCCATGGCCGACGCCTGCTCCTTGAGATTCGTGTATTGGCCGCCGGGCATCTCGTGCAGGTAAACCTCGGCGCTGCCGGTGCGGGGGGCGGTGTCAAACGGGGCGTAATACTCGCGAACGTGTTCCCAGTAGTCGGAGTATTCGCCGAGGGCGGCGAGATCCAGTTGGGTGTCACGCGGGTGATGTTGGAAGGCGGCGACGATGGAGTTGAGGTTGGGCTGCGACGTGCTGCCGCTCATGGAGGCGATGGCGGCGTCGGCGACGTGGACACCGGCATCGGCGGCGCGGAGAATGGAGCTGGCATTGATGCCGCTGCTGTCGTGGGTGTGAAGGTGAATGGGGAGATCGACCTCGTCGCGGAGGGCCTTGACGAGTTTGTGGGCGGCGTAGGGCCGGAGGAGTCCCGCCATGTCCTTGATCGCGAGGAAATGAGCGCCCATGCGGGCGACTTCCCTGGCGAGCTTGACGTAATACTGGAGGGGGTACTTGTCGCGCTTCGGATCGAGGATATCGCCGGTGTAACAGATGGCGGCCTCGGCGATGGCGTGTGTTTCCTGAATGGCTTCGAGGGCGACGCGGATGTTCGGCAGATAGTTCAGGGAATCGAACACACGGAAGATATCGATGCCCGACGTTGCGGCATGCTGGACGAACCCGCGGACGACATTGTCGGGGTAGTTGGAGTAACCGACGGCATTGGAGCCGCGGAGGAGCATCTGGAAGCAGATGTTGGGAATGCGGAGTCGGAGTTGGTGCAGGCGTTCCCAAGGGTCCTCGTTGAGGAAGCGCATCGATGTGTCGAACGTGGCGCCGCCCCAGAGTTCGAGGGAAAAGAGGCCGGACATGCGGCGCGCGATGGCTTCGGCGGCCGCGAGCATGTCGTGCGTTCGGACGCGGGTGGCGAGCAGGGATTGGTGGGCGTCGCGGAGGGTGGTGTCGGTGAGCAGGAGTCGCTTCTGCTTGAGGGTCCATTCCGCGAATCGTTTCGCTCCGAGTTCGAGGAGGAGGTTGCGCGTGCCCTTGGGGGGCGTCTGTTGAGGATCCCAATGGGGGAGTCGGGCCTGTGTGAAAGGGCGGGGCGGGACATAGCCCTTGGCGTGGGGGTTGCCGTTGACGATGACGTTGCCGATGAAATTGAGCAGCTTCGTGGCCCGGTCGCGTCGCGGTGTGAAGGTGAACAGGTCCGGGGTGGTGTCGATCAGGGTCGTCGTGGCGCGGCCGGCGCGGAAGTCGGGATGGGCGATGACGTTTTCGAGAAAGGGGATATTGGTCTTCACGCCGCGGATTCGGAACTCGCGGAGGGCGCGGTCGGCGCGATGGCAGGCGAGATCGAATGTCTGGCCACTGGAGATGACCTTGACGAGAAGGGAGTCGTAGAAGGGCGTGATGACCGCGCCGGCGTGGCCCATTCCCCCGTCAAGGCGGAGGCCGAACCCCCCCGAGGATCGGTAGGCGAGGATCTTGCCGTAATCGGGCATGAACTTGTTGCCGGGATCCTCGGTGGTGACGCGGCATTGGATGGCGTAGCCGTTGCGGGGGACCTGTCCCGGCGCGGGCAGTCCGAGTTCCGGGGATTTCAGGCTCCAGCCCTGGGCGATGAGGATCTGGGATTGGACGAGATCGACGCCGGTGATCTGCTCGGTGACGGTGTGCTCGACCTGGATCCGGGGGTTCATCTCGATGAAGAACCACTCGTGCTGGTCGAGGTCGTAGAGGAACTCGATGGTACCGGCGTTGTCGTACCGGACGTCGCCGGCCATGCGGGCGGCGGCATCGCAGAGTTCCCCGACCACGCCCTCCGGAAGTCCAAAGCTGGGGGCGACTTCGATGACTTTCTGATGACGTCTCTGGACAGAGCAATCGCGTTCATGCAGGTGCATGACGTTGCCGTGCTGGTCTCCGAGGATCTGGACTTCGAGGTGCTTGGCCCGGGGGATGTATTTCTCAAGGAAGACGGCTGGGTTGCCGAAGGCGCGGCCGGCCTCGGTTTGGGCTTCGTCGAGCAAAGCGGCGAGATCGCCGGGCTTCAGGACGACGCGCATGCCGCGGCCGCCCCCGCCGAACGCGGCCTTGATGATGAGGGGGAATCCTATCGCTCGCGCGGCCTTGAGGGCGTCGTCGCGTTGCGTCAGGGGTTCGCGGGTGCCGGGCAGGGTGGGAACGCCGATCCGTTCGGCGACGGCGCGGGCGGCGGTCTTGTCGCCCATCCTGTCGAGGAGTTCGGCGCGGGGTCCGACGAAGGCAATGCCGGAGCGGGCGCAGGCGCGGGCGAATTCGGCATTCTCGCTGAGAAAGCCATAGCCGGGGTGGATGGCATCGACGCCCTTTTCGCGAGCGAGCGTCACGATGCCTTCAATGTCGAGGTAGGCGGCGACGGGGCCTTTTCCGTGACCAACGAGATACGATTCGTCGGCTTTGAAGCGGTGCATGCAGAAGCGGTCCTGCTGGGCGAAGATGCCGACGGTTTGAATGCCGAGTTCATTGGCGGCCCGGAAGATTCGGATGGCGATCTCGGAGCGGTTGGCCGCCATCAGCTTGCGGAAGGGGCGCGGGGTGGGCGGCGCGGGCGGAGCGCTGGCCGGTGCGGTTTTGGGGGACGCGGGACGTCGTGGCATAGGGCGGGGGGAGGCTAGCGGGAAGGCGCGATAGGGCCACGATTTTTGCGTCGTCACGGGTGGGGTCGGGGCTTCAGGGGTGAACGGCTTAGAGCTTGTCTGAAAACAGGGCCCCTTCGAATTTTCAGACAGGCTCGTGGAACGGGCGGGCGGAGGGAGAGGGTCAGGACGCGTCCTTCAATACGGAAAACCGATTGCGGAGGAAGGAGATGATGGATTCCCAGGAGTACGCCTCCCCCGTTTTTTCGCCCTTCGGTGGGATGGGTGGACCTGGGAAGGCGATCCCGTCCTTCCAAGTCTCTGCGTTCCCTGCGTTCTTTGTGGCAAATCCCTCCCCGTCCGGCGCTCAAGTCCGCCGCATTCACGGGGGCCTGGAGGCCTGCCCGTTTGGACTTGGGCCACAGGGAACGCAGAGAGCGCAGAGAAGGAACCTGGGTTTCGCCAAACACCTTCAGGTTCTGGGCCTCTGATTCTCGAAGGGCGCGTCCTGCGAAACGGAAAGAAAGCCGGAAAACCCGTTGACGGTCGGGCGGCTGCCGATACTCTTCCCGGCCCGGTTCCAGGGTTCCAGAGTAGCTCAATGGTAGAGCACGCGGCTGTTAACCGTGGGGTTGTAGGTTCGAGTCCTACCTCTGGAGCCAATTTTTCCTGGAGGCAGGGGCGGTGCTTGGCGATCTTTGATCGGACGTCGTGGGTCGACGCTCCCTGACGGGCTGCCTTGGGCTGGATGGTGAAGATTTTTTGAATGATTTGGATTTCCGAAGACGGGATTGCCCGGGACGCGAGCGTTCACCGTCGACGGTACGTGTCAACCGAACGAACCACAGAGAAATGAATCCGATGACCAAGCAGGTGTTTAGTGCGGCAATGGCCATGGCCGGCGCCGCCGGCGTGATGGCTCAGGAAACCATCGTCCCCGTGCCCCAACCGGCGACCGACCCGGGCGCGGCGGCGGCGGCGGCGATTCCCCCGAAACCCAAGTGGGAAACCTCCGCGGGCCTGGGTGTGAGCCTGACGGACGGCAACAGCGACACGCTCCTGTTCAACCTCAACGTCACGACGCTTCGCAAATGGAGCAACGGTGAGTTCTCGGCGGGTGCCGATGCGGGTTACGGCGAGAGCGACGGAACTCAGAACATCGGGTATCTGAAGGGGTTCGGTCAGTACAACTATCTCCTGACCGATCGCTGGTATCTCTTTGGGCGGGCGGAAGGGCTGCACGATTCCATTGCCGACATCGCGTACCGGGTGCCGATT
>JBBQIU010000438.1:0-3948 GCA_038325245.1 Verrucomicrobiota bacterium | reverse complement strand
CGAACCGGGACGGGTTGGTCGAAATTCTGCGGGCCATCCGTCTGGACTGTGATGACGACGGGCAGGTTGAGTCCGGGAGGCAGGGGTTCCGGCAGGCGATCCGCCGGCACGGGCGCGATCCCGACGCTCCCACCGCGGCTGCCGGATTCGTTGAAGAGAGAATTGGGAGGAACGCGAACCTCGACGCCGGCGAGCGCCGGGTTGGCCGCCACCACCTCGGGAATGAAGCGCACGACGGTCGTCTTGGTGGCACTCACCACAGACAACGCTTCCGCGGGCACAAGGGGCAGATAGACCACGCCATTGCCACCCGCCAGGTTGTTCGTCCGCCCGGCAACCGCGTCCCAGGCCTTTCCTACGGACGGGTAGTACGCCCCCCCAGGCCAACGGCTGCCGGTCGCGGTCCGACCGTCCACATGGACAAAGAACCGGCCCACCGGAGCAGGTTCCAATCGGAAGTATCCCGTGCTGTCGGTCGTCGTCCGCTGGGTCTCCTCGACGCCATCCACGGTGATCGTGACGCCTTCCAATGGCACGTCGGCGCCCCCGGCTCCACGGTCGGACGCAAAGACGTGCCCCTCGACTGCAGTGCCGGGAATCGGCGTGGTCCCCAGCGTGTCGAATTCCAGGAACCCCGTGCCGCCAGGCACTCCGTCCCCGTCCGCATCAAGGTCGCGACCCGCTGAATCCTTCAATCCGTCGCCCACCAGGACGATCCGGACGCGCGCGGCGGAGGGCATGGGTTCGAGCGGGAACCATGTGAGAGCCCGCCCGTCCTGTGCTGTCTCGACCCGCCCCAGCAGGGTCCGACCGGCCGCTTCGGCGCGGAGATGGTCGGTTCCCACCACGGTGTTCGCTCGTAGCGCGTCGGACAAACGGAGGTAGGTCTCGCGCGGCGCCGGCGACGCCCGCTTCGCGCGGCGCCGGCGACGCCTCCACCACCCGCAGGACCGAATCGACCAGGCGAAGCCGGAAGAAGCGCACCGTGTCGGGCGTCGGAATCACCACGATTCGCTCGGGACCGTCGATGGTTGGCGGGGTGGAGACCGCTGACCAGGCGATCGGCGCTTGAAGCGACAGGGCCGATTCGACCGCCAGACCCGCGGGCTCATTGGTCCAGCGCAGTTCGAGTTGACCTTCCGACCGGACCCGAATCTGAAGAGCGGGTGGTGAATCCGCGGCTTGCGCTCCCACGAGTCCGGCGACCAGGACAAACAACAGGGTCCAGGAATTGGAGATCACGCTGCAAACCATGAGTGCGCCTGATCTGGTCACACAACCCATAATCAAGGGGTTCGCGGTCCCATGCCGGCTTGCTACATCGACGGTTCGAGGGCTTGAATCCGCGCCATGGACCCGAGTCGTTGGGATGCCGTGGTGATCGGGGGGGGGCCGGCGGGAAGCGCCGCCGCCACCGCCCTCGCGCGCTCGGGTCGACGAACGCTCGTGCTTGAGAAGGAACATTTCCCCCGATTCCACATCGGGGAATCGCTCCTGCCGTACAACCGCCGGATTTTCCAGCAGTTGGGTGTTTTGGGGAAACTGGAGGCGGCGGGATTTCCGAGGAAGTTCGGGGCGCAGTTTCACCTGGGCAACGGCGCGAAAGGAACGGCATTTGTGTTTCGGGAAGGGCGGTTCACGCGGGAACCCGAGGCCTTCCAGGTGGAACGGGCCGTGTTCGACAACATCCTGCTTCGTCACGCGGCGTCGATGGGCGCGGAGGTGCGCGAGGGATGGACGGTGGAGAAGTTCGTGGAGAACGCGGATGACGTGACGGTGATGGCCGTGTCGGATCAGGGCGGGCGGGAGGCGTTCCGTGCGCGTTGGCTCATTGATGGCAGTGGGCGCGGCAACATGACGGGGAATCAGGAGGGTCTGCGCGTCATGCACGAGCGCCACCGGAAGATCGCGATCTTCGGGCATTTCCACGGCGTTCGGGTGGATGCCGGCGCGAAGGGCGGTGATACCGTGATCATCCGTTTGGAGAGTCGCTGGTTCTGGCTGATTCCGGTTTCGGCGACGAAGGTGAGCGTTGGGTTGGTGATGGATGCAGGGGATTTCGCGCGAGAGAAGCGGCCGGCGGCGGAGATCTTCTCGGAAGTGGCGGCGTCGTCTCCGCCCGTGCGGGAACGGATGGCGGGGGCGGAGCGGGTCGGCCCGATGCGGACGACGTCCGATTTCTCGTATTTCAACCGGCGCCTGGTGAGTTCGCGCGTGCTGAGGGCGGGGGATGCGGCGGGCTTCATGGATCCGATCTTCTCGGCCGGTGTGTACATGGCGATGCACTCCGGGAAACTGGCGGCGGAGGCGGCGATCGCGGCGGACGCGTCGCCTGCGAGGCGAACGGCCCTCTTCGAGGCCTACGAACGGCGTGTGCAGGGATCGATGCGGTTCTACTGGCGGATGGTGGAGGAGTTTTACACGACACCGTTCATGGAATTGTTCCTGGAGCCGCGGCCGCGATTGAACCTGCCCGCGGCGGTCAACGCCATCCTTGCGGGGGAACTGGAAGGCGGCTGGGCCCTACGCTGGCGGCTATGGTTGTTCTTTCACCTCGTCCGCCTGCAGGCCCGCTGGCCCCTGGTGCCGAGGATTCGTTTTGAATGAATCGATAAGGGGATACGCTTCCAGTTTTTGGAAAACCTCCCTTCCCATGAACCCATCCCGGCTCTCTGCGTTCCCTGCGTTCTATGTGGCAAATCCCTCCCCTTCTGACGCTTCCCTTGCCTTCATGTGGGCATGGATGACACCGAGTCCCTCCCTCGCAAATGTCGCATGTGGTGACTTGACCCCATTGCCCACAGGGTTGGACCGCGAAGCGGGCCTACCCTGGGTAATAGACGACATTCAATGCATCAACCCCGTTGGTGTTGTGCCACCTCGACGCAACCCCGTTGGGGTTGTGGGTGATTCGGCGATCCCACCCAGGGTAGCTCGTTCCTCGCAACCCTGGGCTTTGGGACGCAATCCCTTCGGGATTCGGAAATGCCCTCCGAGCACTTTGTGTAGAACGATCAGGGCATCGTCCTGGGCAATCTCATGCCGCCCCTCATGGCAACGAACCGCCCTTTCCGCACTTGCGGCCGGTCTCGCGTTCCTGGCCGCGGGATGTGCCGGCTGGCGGCCGGAACCGGTCGATATCGCAGACCCGGTATGGCGCGTCCAAAGGGGACAGGCGGTCTGGCGGCCGGCAGGCCGGGACGTTGAACTGGCCGGGGAAATCCTGGGGGCGACGACGGAGGACGGGCGCGGGTTCGTTCAGTTCAGCAAGTCGCCCATGGTTCTCGCGGAAGTTCGGGTCGAGCCGGGCCGTTGGCACGCGGCCTTTCCCTTCCAGCGCAAGAAGTATCAGGGCGTCGGGTCTCCGCCGAGCCGGCTGGCGTGGGCGCAGTGGATACGGTTCGCGCAAGGGCAGCTCCCGGAAGAGGGGTGGTCCTTCGAGGGGGATCCTGGGACCCAATGGAAGCTGAGCCACCCGCGTTCCGGGGAGTGGATCGAGGGAGTCGGCGGACCATGACACGCCGTGGAAAAGGCGTCGGGATCCTGGCGTTGGCATTGGCGCTGGTGGTGTTCGGGTGGACGCGGCTGCGGTTCGAGACGGACGTGCTTTCGTTGCTGCCTCCGGATCTCCCGACCGTGCGGGCGCTGGAACGGCATCAGCAGCATTTCGCCGGGACGCACGACCTGATCCTGACGCTGCGGGGGGAGGATTCCGATGTCGTGTCGGCGGCTGCCCAAAGCCTGGCCGAGACTCTTCGCCGTGCCACGAACCTGGTCCGCCGGGTGGTTTGGATCGCGCCCTGGGAGGAGCGTCCGGACCTGACATCGGAAATGGCCGCTGCCGCCTGGCTCAACGCCGAGCCCGCGGCCGTGGAGGACCTTGGGCGTCGACTTGAGAACGATCCGCTCAAGGAACGCTTGGTGGAGGTGCGGCAGCGGTTGGCTACA
>JBBQIU010000437.1:0-3951 GCA_038325245.1 Verrucomicrobiota bacterium | reverse complement strand
AATCCCGGGCGGCTGTTCCGGTGGGGACCCCGGCGTGGCACGTCCCAGTTCTCCGGCCTGGAGTTCGATCGTGCCGGACGCATTGCGCAGGACCACGCGCCCGTCGAAGACGCCGACTTCCGTCCGTCCGGAATCGTCGATGGCGATGGCGAAGTCGGTTCCGAGGGACGCGGCCGAGGCGAGTCCATTCTGGATCTCGAATTCGGCGGACTGATCGCGATCGAAGAAGTGGAAGAAACCCCGGAGGAGATTGAGGAGAGTTCCGGGGCGTTGTGCTGGGGACTTGATCTCAAGGACGCTGGAGGCTCGGAGGCGCGCCAGATTACCAGGGGACGTGCGAATGAGGGCACGGCCGTCGTTGCCCGTACGAAGACGGTCACCGGGAAGCAGGACCGTGTTGGTAGAAGTGGGAATCCAGTTGCCGGTTCCGGCGCGGAGAACTTCAACGCTGCCTTCGAAGGCCACGATGACAATGGCGGGGTTCTGAGGAACGACGTCGGCAGGGGTTGGGGAGGGGGACGGGGGACGTGCTGGCTCGGCCGCGAAGCCCACCACCGAAAGGAGGGCGAGGAGACACACGATGGCCGAGTTCGCTCGCCGTCCGAACCGTCCGTTCTCTCGCCGATTCACGCGGGGATTGGAGCCGCGGGCGCTGGGGTTCGTCGAGCTTGAAGGATTTCACGGCGTGGCACCGACGCGTGACTCGGGCACCCAGAAGTCCGACCACTGGAGGTTGCAAGTGCGGACCATCTCGACAGCCCAGTCGGGACGTCCGAGATCGTCGCGGCCGCCGTTGTTGGTTCCGAAGGTGAAACGAGATCCGGCGTTCTTCGCGAGCTGGATGAACGCGGCGCTGGGGAGGCGGAAACGGTCGTTGATCTCGATCGCGATGCCGCGTTTCACGGCCGCGGCGATGACGCGTTGCATCCGGACCTCGGTCCAGAGTTCGTCATAGCGCGGCGCGAGCACGGCCGGAAGGAAGGTCGGGTTGACCCAGATATGGATCGGCTCGGTCTCCAGGATCTCGACGGTGCGCCGGACGAGAAGCTCCATGAAGGATTGGGGATCCTCGACGTGGACCTCGTCGGGCATCCAGAGCCGCATCCGGCGGCCATGATCATCGGAGAACGTCATCGCATCGGTGAAGACGTAGTCGAAGCGGGCGATGGCCTCGGGGGAGAAGAGTTTCATCCACTCCCGGCCTTCACCCTGGAGACCGGCGTAGATCAGGGGATGCCGGATCTCGGCGAGCGCGCGGTCGAGGCCGGCGTCGTTCGTCACAGGAAAACCGAGCCCCCCATTGATGGCGATTCCCGCGTTGATGCCGGTTCGGAAGTTCCTGTCCAGGACCTCGCGCAGGGTCAACCCGCCCTTGAGATGCGTATGGAGGTCGATGACGGGGAAGTTGTTGGCGTGAAGCGCGGCGAGATTGGTTGAAATGGAGAAGAGCGCGGGATCGGGCACCGGGCCTGAAAGGTCGGCGGGACTGGAGAGGTTCCGAACGCGGACCTTGCGATACAGCACCCGGCTCCCGGGATCGTGGCATTGGAGGGAGAACGTGCCTTCGCCGAGGCGACGGTGCCGGTAGCCGCCGGTGGGCGCGTCCTCAGGTTCCACGTAATCCACGGTGAGGACGTCATTGACGTGGATCGAGATCCTCCGGCCGAGGACCCGAATGCGGAGCGTGAACCACTGGTCGTCGGGGACGAGGGTCCGGTAGACGTTGCGGATGCCGTAGAGACTGCCCGTGCGCTTGTTTTCGCTGTAGCCGCCCTCCCCTGTGGCCGTGCCGTTTACCTGCACTTCGTAACCCTGGTTGAGCCAGTTCCTCTCCTGGAAGGCCGTGTGGAAGTAGACCCCGGAATTGGCGCCCCGCCGGGCGATCACTTGCGCCTCGAACTCGAAGTTCCGGAAGCGCGCGTTCTGAATGGGGCCCGTGTAGAAGAGGTGGGAACGCGGTCCGTTGCAGACGATCGCGCCGTCGACGACCTGGAAGGAGCCGGGCTGTTCATTGGCGGTCCAGCCTTCGAGGGACTTTCCATCGAAGAGATCCTGCCAGGTGTCTGCAGCGTGAAGGCGCGTCGACGGGAAGAGGAGAAGGGCGGCGACGGCGAGAGTGAATCGAAGCTGGGAGGGGAATTGCCGAAGTGGAGGATTCACAAGGCGGACGGTACGTAGGGTTGGCGAAGCGGGTCAATGGTTCGGGGGGAGACAGTTCCCGCCTCACCGAATCCAATCCTGGAACCGTTCCCGATGTTCTCGAATGAACGCGGGGAAGGAGTCGTCGAGGGGCACGAAATCGAGGATGTGTTCGTCGCCCAGGACCCAGCGCCCCTCCTTAAGAGCCGCCTCCACGTGGTTGGGATCGGTGAATTCAGGGCGGTTGAATTCCTGGTGGGCGAACGCGGCAAGCTTTTGGCGGACGCGTTCGACACCGCCCATGTAAGAGAAGTGCCAGCCCGCATTCGGAACCCGATGACCGCCCCATCGCCGAAGGTCGAACGCCGACGTGTAGTCGCGAAAGAAGGTCGCCCTGGCTCCCTGCCAGACAGGTTGGTTCACCGAGGCGCAGTTCAGGAAGTAGTAGAACTGCCGCTGATCCAGCAGCCACACGAATGGATGACGGCGCTTGAACAGGTTCCGGACGAACCAGACCACGCCCGGTTGTCGGAGGAGACCGTGCGCAATACGGCCGAGGGGATCGGTCCGATACGCCTTCCGCATCGTGACCGCGAGTTCGCGAATCGCGCGGGCGCTGGGGATCTCGTCGAGGTCAGAGTGGAGGATGATGTCGTCGGGCCGGCAATCCTTCAGGCCGCGATCCACAGCGCGTCGTTGTTCGCCTTCCAGAATCCAGGCGTCGGAGGTGTCGGGGAGATCGTCGGCGACGATGTGGGTGATCTTTGGGAGGAACTTTTTGAAACGGTCGCGGTTCTCGGCGAAGTGAAGGGGCTTCGGGCGGTTGCTGTGGGTGCGCGGGGCCTCGGCGAGGACAAAGCGATCGACGACGGAATCCAGTTCCTCGAGCCGGACCTCGAGCAGTTCCAGCTCATTGAAGAGGGGGAAGGTGTCGTAGATCATCGCGATGGCATGGGCTCGTCGGGGTGCGTGGATCAGGGGCGTCGGCGCAGGGTGAACTCCATGTTTCCGGCGCGGAAGACGAGGCAGCAGTACTTCTCGTAGAAGGAGAGGCCGAACACGGCGGCGATGGCGCGGGCGGTGAGGGAGGGGAAGCCGTGTCCGAAGGTCAGTCGGCGGGTGACGAGTTCGAACGGGGCGGTGCCGTCTTTGCGTTGATAGTAAGGCTCCCAGGTTTTGAGGCTGTAATGCATGTAATGGGTGATGTCTCCCCAGGAATCCGGCGAGGAATAGTGGGGCGTCGCGATCTGGACGAGCGCCCCGGGGCGTGCGAGGCGCGTGAGTTCCTGCATCGCCTTCCAGGGCGTCTTGAGATGTTCCAGGACGTGCGAGCAGACGATGCGGTCGAAGGAGGCATCCGCGAAGGGCCACGGGAACACGTCCAGGTCGTGAATGACGTCGGCGACGGTGCCCGGATCGAAATCGACGCCGATGGACTCAGGTATACGGATCTGGCCGCAACCGACGTTGAGGGTGGTGGGGGCGTTCGCCATCGAGGCGGGGAGTCTGGCCATCGACGCCGTGGGTCGCAACATTCCGCCCGGCGCTTCCCGAAAGGCTCAGGACGCGTGCTTCGAGAATCAGAGGTCCAGAACCTGAAGCTGTTTGGCGAAAACAAACCGGGCCTCTCTCGTTTCGTTCTCTGCGCTCTCTGCGTTTCCTGTGGCCTAAGTCCAAACGGGCAGGCCTCCAGGCCCACGTGAATGCGACGGACATGAGCGCCGGACGGGGAGGGATTTGCCACAAAGAACGCAGGGAACGCAGAGACTTGGAAGGACGGGATCGCCTTCCCAGGTCCACCCATCCCCCCGA
>JBBQIU010000436.1:0-3951 GCA_038325245.1 Verrucomicrobiota bacterium | reverse complement strand
GCCGTGTTCCGGGAGAAAGGCGGACGTGAGGGGGTCGAGCCGTCGTCGGCGCTGGCGATGATGGCGGCCGAGAAGTTCCCGGAACGCTTCCTGGATCAGCTCACAGCGGTGTTGGCCTGCCTTGCCCTCACCGAACCGGGGCCAGACATGAAGCCGCCACGGTGGATCCCCGCGGAGAATGGGATCGGAAGCCTCCAGCAACCGACTGGCCCAGGCGCGAATGGAGGGCGCGGTGGTGAAGGTGGCTTCGGGGAGGAACTGACGGGCGAAGGCGAGGGAGAACGGTGTGGCGTCGCCGGGCAGCCCGTGGGCGGCGAGCACACCCGGGGCGACGGAATCCATCCGCGCGGCAGGGTAGCTGCGGGAAACCTCCTCGCGGAGGTGCGGTTCATCAGGCGGGGGCGTGATCAGGATGTCCACGGAGTGAAGGATTTGGATACGGGAACGAGGCCCGGAACAAGAGGCTAGGGGAGTGGGCGCAGCGGGTCACGCGCGGGGCGAATAACGTGGTGAAGAACCCCCAGCAATGAGGCCTTGTGAAGTTCGGTGGACGGTCTAAAACGGTTGGCCCCGGGGGACTTGCGGAGTGCTGGAAAAAAAGGGCAAAAATTCTTGCCGCTACAACCTATTGTGGCATCCTTTCGAGCGCTCCCCAACCAGAGGGGTTACACGATGGATTCGCGAGAGTGGATCTGCCTGAGAACCTTCACGATGGGAAGCGTGTCATGTGACGGGTTCCCGAAACCGGGTACCGTCCGCCAAGTAGGAAGATTTAACAGCCCGATAGCCCCATGATTGATGCGACTGCGCCATTGTCGTCTTCGAATGCCAACCGATCCCGCCCGGATGGGCGATCCAAGTCGAAAGCGAAACCAAGTCCGAAGGGGACAGGGAACCGTGCGGCCACGAAATCGGGCGGTCGGCGGAAGCTGGGGGTGTCGCGGGTGTTCAGTTCGGCGAAGGTCTCGCCGTTCGACCAGATCGAATGGGATCAGCGGACGGCGGAGATCACGGACGATTCGGGTCGGGTGATATTCCGGCAGGAGGGCGT
The DNA here is from genome assembly GCA_038325245.1 of Verrucomicrobiota bacterium. Taxonomy (GTDB): domain Bacteria; phylum Verrucomicrobiota; class Verrucomicrobiia; order Limisphaerales; family CAIMTB01; genus CAIMTB01. The sequence goes on along the minus strand of JBBQIU010000436.1, from coordinate 2,900 downwards.
GGAGGTGCCGAAGAGTTGGTCGCAGTTGGCGACGAAGGTGGTTTGTTCGAAGTACTTCTACGGCGACCCGGCGAAGACGGAGCGGGAGGTGTCGGTGAAGCAGTTGATCCATCGGGTCACAAGGACGATTGCGGACTGGGGGGTGAAGGACGGCTATTTTTCAAAGGAAGACGGGGAGATCTACTACGAGGAATTGACCTGGCTTTGCGTGAACCAGTACGGGGCGTTCAATTCCCCGGTATGGTTCAATGTGGGATTGCACACGGAGTATGGGATTGGCAACACCAGCGACCGTGGGAACTGGTTTTATAACCCGGTGACCCAGCGGGCGGAGCGGGCGCCGACGCAGTACGAGTATCCGCAATCGTCGGCGTGTTTCATCCAGTCGGTGGACGACAACATGGAGAGCATCATGAAGCTGGCGTACAGCGAGGCGATGCTCTTCAAATTCGGGTCGGGGACGGGGACGGATCTGAGCCCGATCCGCAGTTCGAAGGAGAAGCTCTCCGGAGGAGGGCGTCCGAGTGGTCCGCTGAGCTTTCTGAAGGTCTACGACCAGGTGGCGAACGTGGTGAAATCCGGAGGCAAGACGCGGCGCGCGGCGAAGATGAACACGCTGCGGGACTGGCATGGGGACATTGAGGATTTCGTCACGGCGAAGATGCGGGAGGAGAGGAAGGCGTGGGCGTTGATCGAACAGGGGTACGACGGGTCGTTCAACGGGGAGGCCTATGGTTCGGTGATGTACCAGAACGAGAACCTTTCGGTCCGGGTCAGCGACGAGTTCATGACCGCGGCGCAGGAGGGCCGGGAGTGGTGGACGCGTTCGGTGACGACGGGGAAGCCGCTCGACAAGAAGGACGCCTCGAAGCTGTTGGATCTGATCTCGGAGGGGACGTGGATCTGCGGCGACCCGGGGCTGCAGTACGACGGTGCGATTCAAAAGTGGCACACGTGCAAGGGCACGGAGCCGATTCACTCGACGAATCCGTGCAGTGAATATGTCTTTCTGAACAACACGGCGTGCAATCTGGCCTCGCTGAACCTGATGAAGTTCAAGCGCGAGGACAGTGTGTTTGACGTGGAGCGCTTCAAGGCGGCGGTGCGGATCTTCATCACGGCGCAGGAGATCGTGGTGGACAACGCGAGCTACCCGACGGGGCCGATTGCGGAGAATTCGCATATCTACCGGACGCTGGGGTTGGGGTACGCGAACCTGGGTTCGCTGATCATGAGCTACGGTTTGCCGTATGACTCGAATGAGGGCCGGGCGCTGGCGGGCGCGATCACCTCGATCATGACCGGACACGCGTACGAACAGAGCGCGGAGATCGCCGCGATCATGGGTGCGTTTCCGGGCTATCGGGATGCGCGTTGCGCGGGAGTCGACAAGCCGGTGGCGAAGGACAACGTCGCGTCGATGCTGGAGGTCATTCGCCTCCATCGGTCGGCGGTGGAGGAGATCCATCCGAGCACGGATTTCAACTACCTGAAGGACGACGCGCGCCGCTGCTGGGACCGTGCGCTGCACCGGGGCGAGGAGGTCGGATACCGCAATGCGCAGGTGACGGTGCTGGCGCCGACGGGAACGATCGCGTTTCTGATGGACTGCGACACCACGGGGGTGGAGCCGGACATTGCGCTGATCAAGTACAAGGTCCTGGCGGGCGGCGGGACGTTGAAGATTGTGAATCGGACGGTGCCGGAAGCGTTGCGGCGTCTGGGTTACAGCGTGTCGGAGTGCGAGTCGATCGTGGCGTATGTGGAGAATCAGGACACGATCGAGGACGCCACGCTCGATGACGGCACCGTGGTACGCACCCCGTTGAAGCGGGAGCACCTGCCGGTGTTCGACTGCGCGTTCAAGCCGTTCCGGGGGACGCGCAGCATTCACTATGCGGCGCATCTCAAGATGATGGGGGCGGCCCAGCCGTTCATTTCCGGCGCCATTTCGAAGACGGTGAACCTTCCCAACGAGGCGAGCATCGGGGACATCCGTGATGCCTATCTTCAGGCGTGGAGGATGGGGCTGAAGTGCGTGGCGATTTACCGGGACGGTTCGAAGCGCTCCCAACCGCTGAACACCAAGAAGACACGGGAAGGAATGGCCCGTGAGGCCACCCCGGAATCGGGAGACGATGGACTGCTGGCGCGGATCAAGGACCTCGAGGCCGAGGTGGCCCATCTCAAGAATGAGTCGGTCAAGCCCGTTCGCCGTCGGTTGAAGGAGACGCGCAACGCCCTGACGCACAAGTTCAGCATCGCGGATCACGAGGGTTACCTGACGGTTGGCCTCTACGAAAACGGTGAGCCGGGCGAACTCTTCGTCACGATGGCGAAGGAAGGCAGCACCATCGGTGGGTTGATGGACACGATCGGGGCGCTGACATCGATGGCGCTCCAATATGGTGTGCCGTTCGAGACCCTGGTTCGGAAGTTCGCCTACCAGCGATTTGAGCCCAGCGGCTTCACCCGCCACCCCGACATCCGGCAGGCATCGTCCATCATCGATTACGTTTTCCGATGGATGGCCCTCCAGTTTGTGCCCGGCTACCGCGAGGCCACGGCACCGGAGAAGTTGAACCAGCCTGAGTTGGAGATGCCCGGCCTCGACGACGAGCTCAAAAAAAAACTGAATCGACCCGTTCCTGACCTGTTGCGGTCGCCCGAGGAGACGGTGGTCGACGTGGAACCTGAGAAGGCGGTGAGGGTGATGAGTCCGTCCGTGGCTGTTCGCGGCGCAGGGTCGCTTCTGACGAGGACCTTCCAGAACCAGGGCGACGCGCCATCCTGTCCGAACTGTGGGCACATCGCCGTGCGCAACGGGGCCTGCTACAAGTGCCTGAACTGCGGCGAGAGCCTGGGGTGCTCGTAAGCAAAAACGGGTGACGGCCGATAAG
>JBBQIU010000435.1:0-3962 GCA_038325245.1 Verrucomicrobiota bacterium | reverse complement strand
GTTCCTGTTCCACGGACTCGACGAGCACGCGGCGATGAAGGTCGGAGAGTTGCTTCCGCATGGCGGGATCTTCAATCCGCTGGTCGAGGGTGGAATCTCCCTTGGCGTAGATGGCCCAGTTGTTGGCAAGGGTCCAAGCCGTGGCGAGCGTGGCCGGGTCGGACCCATGGAGGGGTTTGAGGGATGACTCGATCTCAGCGAGCATGGCGTTCGTCTCGAGGCGAAGGTCCTGGTAGAGGGCTTCGCGTTCGGGTCGAAGGATGGCGAGGTCGGGCGGGCGCAGGACGGTCGCCGAATCGTCGCCGGGCGGGGCGTCGGTGGAGGCGTGGCGGAACGTGCTGTTGAAGCCTGGACGGGCGGGCAGGGTGGGCGCCGTGTCGGGTTGGGTGATCTCGGCGGTTGCGGGCGATCCGACCGTCTGGGGTGGGGATTTCCTCCCGAGCCATCCCCAGGCGATCGCGAGCGCGCAGAGCGCGAGGAGGATCAAGAAAATGCGGGATGCTTTCATGCCGGGGCAACGGGTTCAGGCGGGTAGATCGGGGTCACCGGTAGGGTTGATGGAGGGTGACGGGCTTGCTCGGTTTGGACCGGATGCGGGTATTGAGCATCTCGACTCCGACGGCGAAGGCCATGGCGAAGTAGATGTAGCCCTTGGGGATGTGCTGGTGGAAGCCCTCGGCGACGAGCATGGAGCCGATAAGGATGAGGAAGGCGAGGGCGAGCATCTTAATGGTGGGATGGCGGTCGACGAAATTGCTGATCTGATTAACGAAGGCGAACATGACGCCCATGGCGATGATGACGGCGGCGATCATGACGGGGACGTAGTTGGGGATGACGCGGACGGTTTTTTCGCCGTCATCGCCTTCGAGTTTTTCGTGGATTTCGTAGGTGCTCTTGGCGAGGAGGAAGAGGCCGCCGACGATGAGGACGACATCGCGCCAGGAGAGGGACACGGCCTTTCCGAAAATCGTGGCCTTCCAGAAGGGCTCGTTCAGCTTGGCGACCCAGGCGATGCCGAAGAGCAGGATGATCCGGGTAACCAGTGCGAGACCAAGGCCGAGTTGGCGGGCCTTCTGTTGTTGGTGGGCCGGGAGTTTGCCACTGAGGATGGAGATGAAGATGATGTTATCGATGCCCAGCACGACCTCCAGGATCGTGAGGGTGAGGAGGCTGATCCAGATTTCAGGATTCGTGGCCCATTCCATTCCGCGAGTTGTCGCGGAAAAGGAGGGTATGCGTCAACGTCCTGGGCGCCGTCGTGAATCGGCGGCGCGGTAACGATGGACAACTCCGAGGCAGTGGTGAGAGCGGCAGCGAGACTGCGTGACGCGGTGGATACGTTACGGTTCAGGGAGCCGGTGGCGTATGTATACAATCCCCTTCGCTACGCCTGGGGCGTTCACGAGGAGTACCTGCGCCGCTACGGATGCGGGCGGAAGCGGGTGGTTTTCCTTGGCATGAATCCGGGTCCGTTCGGGATGGCGCAGACGGGTGTGCCCTTCGGGGAGGTGGCGATCGTGCGGGATTGGCTGGGGCTCACCGGGGCCGTGGGGAAGCCACCCCGGGAGCATCCGAAACGGCTAGTGGCGGGGTTTGCGTGTGGCCGTTCGGAGGTCAGCGGGAAGCGGCTGTGGGGATTGTTTGCGGAAACGTTTGGGACGCCCGACACGTTTTTTGCGGATCACTTTGTGGCGAATTACTGCCCGTTGATCTTCATGACGGAGAAAGGGGCGAACCTGACGCCCGACAAATTGCCGGCGGCGGAAGTGGAGCGGTTGTTTTCGGTGTGCGACGCGCACTTGCGGGCGTTGGTGGAGGTCCATCGTCCGATGGGGGGGGTGGGGGTGGGAGCGTTCGCGGAGGGCCGGGCGGCGGCGGCGTTGGCAGGAACGAGCGCGAAGGTCCAGCGGATCCTGCATCCGAGCCCGGCGAGCCCGGCGGCGAACCGGGGATGGAGCGCTGCGGCGCGGCAAGAGTTGGTGGCGTCAGGGGTGTGGCGGTAAGGGGTCCCATCGGTCCCATCCGAAGCAGGCTCAACTCCCGCAGTCGGCTTCAGCGGACCTGGAGCGCAACACTCTCCGAATGACTGTTGAACTCCGGGGCGTAGAGGCATTGGACCTCCGCGACGCCGGTGGGGAAGTTGCCACGGTGCTGAACCCGGAGCGGGTATTCAAAGACGTAGGTTCCCTTGGGAAGGCTCTCGATGAAGAAGTGGCTCGCGGTGTCGCGGGTGCTTTCGTAGTAGCCGAGGCCATCCTGGAATTTGTACTGGGACAGGACGTTCACGGGTTCGGTGCCGCTTCCCCGCAGATCCTTGAGATGAACGAACTCCATGTCCCTATCGACCCGGAGCTCGATGCGGATGAGCAGTTCGTCGCCGACCTGCACGGGGCCGGCCACGGGTTGGAGCCGGGGACCTTGGCGGGTGTTGATGCGGGTGAAGACGCCCTTGGCCAGCTTGAGAGGGCTTCCGGCGAACGGACGAACCTGCGCCAAGTCCTCGAAATACTGCCAGTAGGCGGATCCCCAGGCGATGCCGGGGTCGGTCTTGCGAACCGTCAGTGTGGCGAACTCGGGACGGATCTCCTGTGCCGGGATGCGAACCTGATAAAAGCCGGTGCCGGGTTCCGGTGCGGATTTGGGATCGGAGAGGGTGGAACCCGGGAGGGGGGTGATATTGCGGGAATCCAGTTCGACCTGAACGAGGGCGTCGCTGCCAAGAAGGGAAGGGCCTCCGAGCAGGATGGCATATACGGCGTCGGCCGTGGCTTTGGTGGATTTCCAATTCCGGGTCTGCTTCTGCTTCAGCAGCCAGACGCGGCATTCTTCGGCGGCAGAGGTGTCGCGCGTGACGAGCTGGAACATCTCGATCATCAGGGCCTGGGTTTCGATCGGAGCGCGGTGCCACCACCAACCCATCTCCTCGTCCTCCCAGAATCGGCCCCATTCATCGTCCAGGCGGCTGTGTTCTTTGAGGGACTTGACGATGGCCAGGGCTGTTCCGAGGGCGTCTGGCTGAACGTCGTTGCCGAAACGGTTGAGGGCGAGGGCGATGTGGGCCTGCGTCTGGCGTCCGGCCTTGAGCCAGTGCTCTCGCGCCTGACGGAGCCAGTAATCCCTGGCTTCGAGACTTGATGGGGGCAGGGGCACGTCCTTGAGGAACAAGCTGCGCCCGTAAAGGTAAAGGCCGACGGTGGCGTCGAGGTTTTCCCGGTCGAGAAGCTTCTTCTCTTTAAGCTCTTCGTAGCGTTCCTGCATCCATGCATCTGTTCGGGCCAAGGCGCGGAGCGGGATCTCCATCGGGATCTCCACGCCCAACTGGCGCAGTCGTCCGAATCCGCTGGCGATGTAGAGGGAGATGAAGTCGTTCCTTGGGCCGCCGGGGAACCACGGCCAGGCCCCTTCCGGGAGAAGCAGCTCTTCCAACCGCTGCAGCGCGCGGTCCGTTTCGGCGTCGAGGCGATTGGCGTCAAAGAGAATGCCGACGTTGCGCCGCGCCTCGCTCTCCGAACGGGCATCGCGGACCCAGGGTGTTTCGGCGAGGGCGACGGCCTTCAATTCGGGATTCTTTTCCAGCGGACTGTCGAGGGCGGCGGTGTTCCGCCACTGATCGAAGATGCGGCGGACCCTGGGATCGGAGGACGCAATGTGGCGGGCGAGCGCATTGGCGTAGAGGCGATTGAAGACCTGTTCCGCGCACTCGTGGGGGTATTCCATGAGGTACGGCAGGGCGAGGACGGCATACCATGCCGGCTGGGACGCCATTTGAACGCTGAACGAGTGATGTCGGAGCGTGGTGGATTTGGCGGCGTCGCGGAGACTCGCGAACTCAAAGGTGCGCTGGCCGGGGCCACGGATGGGCAGTGGCAGGGATTCGGTGATGAGAACCCGGCGGGCGAGCACGGGCAGGAAGCCCTCCTCGCCGTCCGAATGCCGGGCTGTGGCGGCAACGACTTTGA
>JBBQIU010000434.1:0-3971 GCA_038325245.1 Verrucomicrobiota bacterium | reverse complement strand
CATGCCTACAACTGTGTAGGGTGCGTTGCTGCTTGAAGCTGACCTAAGTCAGTTATTGAGTGGGTAACACCGATCCCCCGGGAGAAGTGCTGGCGCCAGGGCGAGGGCGGCGGCAAAGCGTCGGAGCATTGCGGAGAGCGTGCCATAGGGAACGAGCAGTTCAAGGAGTGGGTCAGGAAGAGGTGCGCCTACTCGAGCAGGATCGCCCTACGGATTCCCTGAAAAACAATCAATCTTCCTCCAAGACAGTGCGCCCTCGCTCCGGGGATCGTTCCGAAGTACAACCCGCCTGCATCCATTCAAATGAAATCTTGCAAGGGCAATCCGGCCGGGCAGTTTACATGCCGATGAGGAACCCCCCTTCATCTCTTCATGACCACACATCTATTCAAACTCCTTGCAGTAGGCCTCCTGGCCGTGTCCGCGGCGATGACCGTTGCCCCCAACGTCTCAGCCGCCACAGCACTCATCGATTTCGGATTCGATGAAGGTTCCGGAGCCACCGTCACCGACAGTCTCAACAGCCTCAGCGGCTCGCCGGCAACTCCCGCCAACCCGCCCACCTTCGAAGCCACGGGCGCCTCCGGCAAACCCGGCGATCCCGCGATTCATTTCGAGGCCGGTCAGTATTTCACGGTCAATGATCCGGATCGGCGGATTCAGTTCGATACGAACAGCCCCTCGTTCACCCTGCAGGCCTGGGTCAAGCTTCCGTCGACGCCCGCCAGCCGCCAGGTGTTCTTCTACAACAACACCCCAGGCGGGGCCGTTTCCTTCTCCGTGAATAACAACCGGACGGTCTTCGTGACGACGCTGGGCATCGCCGACGTCGCCTCCCAGGCCTTCATCCCCGAGGACGACGGCTGGCATCACATCGCCGTCGTTCACGACCACGGAACCGAAATCCGCTTCTATGTCGACGGTGTCCTTGGGGACACGGTTCCCTACTCCAGCGGCGTGAATTTCTCGCGCACGCAGAGCCTCTTCAGCATTGGCGCGGAGTGGAACGGAGCGCTGCAGTTCATCGGCTCCGTCGATCGACTCAAGGTCTTCAGTGGGATTCTCACCCCGGACCAACTCGACTATCAGGCCATCCCGCCCGCGGCGCTCATTGATTTCGGATTCGACGAAGGTTCCGGGACGACGGTGACCGACAGTATCAACAGCCTATCCGGATCGCCCGGGACTCCTGCCAACCCGCCGACCTTCGAGTCCGTCGCGCCTTCCGGCCAGGCTGGCGATTCGGCCATCCATTTCGAGTCCGGCCAGTATTTCGTCGTGAATGACCCGGACACCCGGGTGCAGTTCGACACCAACAATCCGTCGTTCACGCTCCAGGGGTGGGTCAAACTTCCGGAGACGCCCCCCAGCCGCCAGGTCTTCTTCTACGCCAATGGACCCGGTGGAGCCGTTTCCTTCTCCGTGAATAACAACCGGACGGTCTTCGTGACGACGCTGGGCATCGCCGACGTCGCTTCCCAGGCCTTCATCCCCGAGGACGACGGCTGGCACCACATCGCCGTCGTTCATCAGCATGGCACGGAGTTTCGCTTCTACGTCGACGGTGTGCTTGGGGACACGGTTCCCTACTCCAGCGGCGTGAATTTCTCGCGCACCCAACGCCTCTTCAGCATCGGTTCGGAGTGGAATGGCGCGCTGCAGTTCATTGGCTCCGTCGATCGTCTGAAGATCTTCAGCGGGATCCTTGGCGAGAGTCAGTTGGACTCGAAACCGGTTCCGCCCGTTGGAACCGGCGGGTTGATCATCGCCCGCCCGAGCGTGTCGCCGTTTGGTTTCAGCATCGGCGTGACCGATGCGGCGGGAAGCGTTTTGAACCCGAACACGATCGCGCTGTCGTTCAATGGGACCCCCGTGACGCCCACCACCGTCAGCAAGAGCGGCGCCACCACGACGATCAGTTACAGCGCCCCTAACGCCCCCCTCCCCTCGGGCTCCAACCACAGCATTGGTTTGACGGTCCAGGACAACCGGGGCACATCGTCCACCAGCACGGCCAGTTTCGCTGTTCCGGCCTATGCCACCCTTCCGACCGCGGCCGGCCTGCCGGACGGCGCGGTGGACAAGACGAAGCAAGGCTTCCGCATCCGGACCTACCAGATCGACGGCGGCACCCAGGAGTCCACCATTGCGTACAATGAAGCGCTGCTGGCCGGAGAACAGGGCCCCAATGTGGCGAACCTGACGGATGTCGGGGGCGTGGATGCCAATGGCTACTTCACTTGGACCAGCTACATCAACTTCGACACCACCCTGGGCGCCAACGGCTATTTCAACGATCCCGACTTCGTCACCAGCCTCTTCCCTGGCATCCCGGGAACCCCGGAAACCACCGGGCCTGACGAAAACTTCGTCGAGGAGATCCTGGCCGCCTTGGAGTTCACGGCGCCGGGAATGTACACGATGGCCGTGAATACCGATTGGACCGGCTTTCCCAACGGCACCGATGGCTATCTGGTGCGGGCCGGCACGAATCCGTTGGATCCAAATTCGAGCGTCCGAGTGGGCTTCTTTGACGCCCTCGCACCCGAAGGGCCTGCCCGTGGCGTCGCCAATTCCCCGTTCCCAATTCTATGTCTCGAGGGCCGGTATCTACCCGTTCCGGCTCCTGTATTACCAGAGCGGGGGCACCGCCAACCTCGAATGGTTCATGCTCAATCCGGACGGAACCCGGACCTTGATCAACGATACCGGTGGAGTCCCCGCCTATTACGAATGGACCACGCCGCCCGACGCCCCGACCTTGAGCGTGGCGCGCGCCGCGAACGGCCTGAGGATCACCTTCGGAGGCAGACTTCAGTCGGCAAATGCCGTTCCGGGCACCTGGACGGATGTTCCGGGCGCCAGCCCCCTCACCGTCGTGCCCAGCGACGCCGCACGGTTCTACAGGGCCGCACAATAACCGGCTCGCCACGAACCGTCCCAGCGAACCTGTCTCGTCACCCTCGAAACCCGCTGAGCCATTTCCCCCTCTCCCGCTCGCGGGAGAGAGCCGGGGCGAGGGCAGTTGTTCGTTCCGCGGTTCATGGTTCGCACGCCCGGTTTCAAGACCGTCGGACCTACTCACGAAGGCCAGCTGCACGAAGACCTGGCCTTCGTTTCATTATTCGTCCGCCGTCCGCACCGCCTCCGCATTGAGCCGCTGGCGCTCGGCGACCTTGGCGAAGGGCAAATACACCGCCATCGCAATCCCAAGCGATGCGACACCCCACACCGCCGCCCTCCAGTCACCTCCCGTCACGAGGAAGTGGCCGAGAATGGGCGGAGTGGTCCATGGCACGTTCACGAAGGGCTTTCGGATCATGTCCCATTCCATCAACAGATACGTTCCCGTCGTGAGCACGAGCGCATTGAGAATGTAAGGGACCATGAAAATCGGGTTCAGGACGATCGGGATGCCGAAGAAGATTGGTTCGTTGATCTGGAAGACCTGTGTCGGCAAGGAAAGCCGGCTCACTTTCCGGAACGCCGGTTCTCTGGAAAACATGAGGATGAGAGCCAGTCCGAGCGTCGCGCCCGTTCCTCCAACATTCACAAAGACCGTAAAAAACCCGTAGGCCGTAATGTTCGGCAACGGCAGTCCCTGGGTCATCGCGGTGACATTCTCGGTCAGGTAGTGGAGGACGATTCCAGCGACGACGGCGTCCATGGCGTTGTCGCCGTTAATGCCAACGGACCAGAATAGAGTGACGAGAAACGCATAGAAGAGGATGCCGGGCAGCGTGTTGAGCGCGAGCACGAGTGGCTTCAGGACCATTGCGACTCCGGCATTGATGTCCACATCGAGCACGAAGCGGATGACCCAGAAGACCAGCACGAGGAAGAACATCGGCGTCAGCGAAACGAACGACTCGTACACGATCGCCGGGACGTTGTCCGGGAGCTTCACGACGAAGTTCCTGTCGCCGAAGAATTTTTGCACCGGGACGGTGATAAGCGCCACGAGGACGGCT
>JBBQIU010000433.1:0-3972 GCA_038325245.1 Verrucomicrobiota bacterium | reverse complement strand
GACACCCTCCCCCGTTCATTCCGTGATTGCATCGAGGCCCGATTACTCGATTCCAATTCCGGTCTGGATCAGGCCCTCGAACGCGGCGAAACCTACGACGCCGCCCTCCTCGACTCCGTCCATACCGGAGAACACGTCTGGGACGAGTTCCAGCGCGTCACCCGGATTGTCTGCCCCGGCGGACTCATTCTCATCCACGACGCCCTCTACGCCCTCGGCACCGTGGAAGAGGCGCTCCGCCGCATCGCCGAAGCCGGCTACGGCGTCACCCGCCTTTGGTCCGCGGAAGGCGGCATTCCCGAAGACGACCACCTTGGCCTCGCCCTCATCGAGAACCGTCGACGTCCATGATCCGTCCCCAAGACGTCACCATCGGCATTGTCGCCCGTTCCGATCCCGCACGCCTCCGCGCCACGATCGAAACCCTCCGCAGGCACACGCCGCCAGGTTCGCGCTGGGTTCTCATCCCCGACGCGCCCAGCCCCGATCTCGCGCGGACGCTCGCCCGCCTCACGGAATTCCCCCAACTCCCTGCGAACGAACCCGGCGGCGGCGCCGCGTGCTTCAATCGTCTCGCCGCCTTCGATGACGCCCTGGTGATCCTCCTCCTCGAATCCGGGACACTCGTCGGTCCCCGCTGGCTCGAATTCCTTCTCGCTGCCCTCGCCGCACATCCCGCGCACGGTCTTGCCGGCCCCTCCACCAACCGGTGCTGGAATGAACAGCGCGTCCCCCACGCCGACGCCTCCTCGCCCGAAACTCTCCTCCAAGACGCCGCAGCCATCGCGCGGCGTTTCGGCCTCCAAACCCGTCCCCTCACTCCGCTCCACAGCCTCGCCGACTTCTGCTACGCGGTCCGGCGCGATGTTCTCGCCGCCATCGGGCCCGCGGATGAGGCGTATCGCCGCGGGCCCTGTTGGGAAATGGATTACAACATCCGCGCCGCCCGCGCGGGCTGGCGCGGCGTCTGGGCCTGTGGCGCCTATGTCCACCGACTCCCGCCGGATTCCCGCCAGGTCGCCGAGGAATCCCTCGCCTTCCAGGCGAGCAAGGAGCGTTACCAGGACAAATTCTGCGGGGCCCGATTGCGCGGCGAAAAGTCCGACTATCGCCCACACTGCCGCGGCGATGCCTGTCCGAACTTCGCCCCCCCCGCCCTCATCCGAATCGTCCAGCCCTGGAGTACCCACGACGTCGCGGCAGGCATCCCGCCTGCCGTAGAGCCGGGCGTCCCGCCCGGCGGATCTCCCCCGGGTTCACAGCTTGAGGCCGGCATTTCATTCCGCGACGAGCGGCCCCGCATCTCCTGCATCATGCCGACGTTCAACCGGCCCCAGTTCGCCCGGTTCGCCATCGAACGATTCCTCCGGCAAACGGTCACCGACGCCGAACTCGTCATCGTGGACGACGGAACCCTTCCCGTCCGGGACGTCCTGCCCGCGCACCCGCGCCTCCGACTGATCGAGCTGCCGCGCCGCCTGAATACCGGTGCCAAGCGAAACGCCGCATGCGCCAACGCCCGCGGCGAAATCATCGTCCATTGGGACGATGACGACTGGTATCCCGACGACCGCCTCGCGCGGCAACTCGCCGCGTTTCACGACCCCCGCATCCAGATCACGGGCACGTCCACGCTGTACTACCATGACGCGGATGCCGCCTCGACGTGGCGTTACGTCTACACCACCTCCGCTCGCCCCTGGATCGCCGGCAATACCCTCGCCTATCGCCGATCCTGGTGGCAGAGCCACCCCTTCCCGGAAGTCCAGGTCGGCGAGGACAATCGCTTCGTCTCGGCCACCCCGCCCCGCGGGATTGCCGACCTCGCCGATCCCGGACTTTGTGTCGCCCGGATCCATCCCCACAACACCTCCCCCAAACGCCCGCGCGGCACCGCCTGGATTCCATGCGACACCGAATGCCCGCGCGCCCTGATCGGAGCGGATTGGGAGGCCTTCACCGCCCTTCCACCCGGAGACCCTTCGCCCCGCTCCCACTCCTCGTCCGGGCTCCTCCCGCTCGTCTCTTGCATCATGCCCACTCGCAACCGGCGCGCGTTCGTCGAACTCGCCCTCCAGGGCTTCCACCGCCAGAACTACCCCAACGCGGAACTTGTCATCGTCGACGACGGCGACGACGACCTCGCCGACCTCGCTGCGAACCGTCCGCGCGTGCGTTACGTGAAGCTTCCCCACGAGGCCACCATCGGGCGTAAGCGCCAGATCGCATGCGAAGCGGCGCGTGGAGAACTCATCGCCCATTGGGACGACGACGACTGGTACGCGCCGGGGCGCCTGTCTCATCAGGTGGCTCCCATTGTGGAAGGGAAGGCGGATCTCACGGGTCTGGAGAACGCCTTCTCCCTGGACCTGCCCACCGGACGTTGTTGGCGGGTCTCGCCGGATCTCCACGCCCGAATGTTTGTCGGCAATGTCCATGGCGGAACACTCGTCTTTCGACGATCCATCCTGGGCTGTGGCGTTCGCTACCCCGACCGCAATCTCGCGGAGGACGCCATCCTGCTTCGGCAGGCCCTCCAGGCCGGACATCGTCTGGTCCGGTTATCGAATCCGGGCCTGTTCGTCTACGTCCGGCATGGCGCCAATGCGTGGCGCTTCCCAGTCGGTTCCTTCCTCGATTCGAAAGGTTGGCACGTGACTTCTCCTCCCCGGGAATTCCTGGATTGGCTTCCCCACTACCAGCGATGCCTTCCCGCCGTGAGGGAACCCTCGGCAGTGCTTGTCCCGTGAGAATCGGCCCTGGTTTCGGCCAGCTCACCTCCACTCCCGTCACTTTGTCGGCTAGTTCCGCCGCGATTCCTCGAAGAACCGATCCTCCTGCGCCCGGCGCTCCCTCTGCCACGGCGACGCTTCCTCCTCCAGGGAGCGCTGGGCTTCCGAACTGGGTGTCATCGCCCGCGCCCTCTCGGCCTCAGGGAACACCGCGCGCTCCTGCTGGCTCGCACATCCGCCGGTCAGCATCCCGGCAATCGCCAAGGTGCCCAACCACCGACTCGCCACGACGTTCAACCCGAGCGCCTTCATCACGCCGTCCCTATAGCGCGTCCGGGATTCCGGCGGCAAGTCCCCAACTCCGTCCCCGACCTCCCTATTCGGCGTTTGCGTCAGGACGCGTCCTTCGATACGGATAACCGATTGCGGAGGAAGGGGATGATGGATTCCAAGGAGTACGCCTCGCCCGTTTTTTCGCCCTTCATGGGGATGGGTGGACCTACGAAGGCGATCCCGTCCTTCCAAGTCTCTGCGTTCCCTGCGTTCTTTGTGGTAAATCCCTCCCCGTCCGGTGCTCATGTCCGTCGCATTCACGTGGGCCTGGAGGCCTGCGCGATTGGACTGAGGCCACAGGGAACGCAGAGAGCGCAGAGAAGGAACCTGGTTTTCGCCAAACACCTTCAGGTTCTGGACCTCTGGTTCTCGAAGGGCGCGTCCTGCGTTCGCGTCTCAACGCCCATAACAGCATTGCTCAATTCGCCGGCTCGGCGCCTAGTTGCAGCCCACTTCTCCCTCCCATGACCCCCACTCATTCACCGACAGGCGACCGACGCACCTTCCTTCGCCAGATCGCTGCGACTTCCCTCTTCTTCGTCGCGCCCGGCGCCTTCGCCGAGGAGTTGGTCCGGACGCCCTCCCAGACCGAAGGGCCCTTCTACCCCGACAAACTCCCCCTCGACACCGACAACGACCTGCTCGTCATCAACGACGCCCTGACGCCCGCCGTCGGGGAAATCACCTGGCTGAGCGGACGCGTCCTCGATTCGAAGGGCCGCCCCATCCGCAACGCCACCGTGGAAATCTGGCAGTGCGACGCCAATGGCGCCTACCTCCATTCCGGTTCCGATCATCAGGACCGCAAGGATGGGAATTTCCAGGGGTTCGGACGGTTCGTGACCGGATCCACCGGCGAGTACCTGTTCCGGACGATCAAACCCGTCCCGTACCCCGGGCGGACGCC
>JBBQIU010000432.1:0-3975 GCA_038325245.1 Verrucomicrobiota bacterium | reverse complement strand
GGGATAGGACGGCTTCGAGATCGTGGCGCCAAACGGGGTGGTGGGGGCCGTCTGGGACCGGTTGATGTCGGTCGGGGTGGCGGAGGGGCTGAAGGCGTGTGGCCTGGGGGCGCGGGACACGCTTCGGACGGAGATGTGTTTTCCGCTGTACGGGCACGAGTTAACGGAGGAAACCACGCCGGTGGAGGCGGGCCTCGAGACGTTCGTGGGCTGGGACAAGCTGGCGTTTTCGGGCATGGACACGATGCGGGCGCAGCGGGCGGAAGGGCCGAAGCGCCGCCTGATCGCGTTTCGCATGGCGGAGGCCGGGTCGCCACCGTTGCGTCCTCATTACGCCGTATGGGGGAATGGCGGAGATGGGACGCCCCTGGGGGAGACGACGAGCGGAACGTTGAGTCCATCGCTCGGGGTCGGGATCGGATTGGCCTATGTTCCGGCGGCCTTTGCGGAACCGGGAAGGCGTTTGATGATCGAAATCCGGGGTCGGCGGCACCCCGCGGAGATCGTAAAGAAGCCGTTGTACCGCCGACCGGTAACCGTGGACGCGTCAAAAGCAGTTTGACCCACCTGGCCCGGGGAGCGTGAATCAGGGCATGTCGAATGTTCCGGACGAGCTTCGTTACGCAAAGTCCCACGAATGGGTTCGCTTGAACGATGGGGTTGCGGTGGTCGGGATCTCCGACCACGCCCAGCACGAATTGACGGATGTCGTGTTTGTAGAACTTCCAATCGTCGGTCGAAAGGTCCGGGCGGGGGAGGCCTGCGCGGTGGTGGAATCGGTGAAGACGGCGAGTGACATCTACTCGCCTATGAGCGGTGAGGTGGTGGAGGTGAACGGTGGTCTGCCGGGGAATCCCGCCTGGGTCAACTCGGCGCCGTACGCCGATGGCTGGTTCCTAAAGATCCGACTTTCGGCGCCTGCGGAGTGGGATTCCCTGCTGACGCCGGCGCAGTACCGCACCCAGATCGGAGGCTAATTTTCTCAGGGTGAGGTAAATGGAGGTTGGCAAGGACGGGGCCCAACCGTCGAGGGAACTGGCGATTGGTTTCGTGAAGCCACGGGTTTGACGGATAGAGGCCTTGGTGCGAGCTTGGCCGCACCCACCCCTCACCGGGGTTGGTTGTCTTTACCGACCACGGCAAGGGGGGGGGAATGCATCAACTGAGAGCAATCGTCGCCATGTCGTACCTTCCCGGATTCATGAATACGTATTCGCATGATCAATGGTGCCGCCGGGGGGCGGCTTGGGTGTTGGTGTTGTTCGCCGTCCTTTTCGTGGGGCTTGGAACCTACGCTCAGGACAACGCCCTCCCTGTGGTGGGCATCGTGGCGACCCGCGAGGCGACGAGCGAACCGCGGCCGGAGGCTCGGATTGCACCGGGTGAGTTCACGATTCGCCGGACCGGTTCGATGGAGCAATCCCTCGACGTTTTCGTGACCTACCAGGGAACGGCAACGCCGGAGCGCGACTTCGAGAAGCTTCCGAATTCCGTGACGATTCCGGCGGGCAAAGCTGAGACGACCCTTTGGGTGGTCGCCTTCGATGACGACCATGTGGAGGGGGAGGAGACGGTCGTGGCGGAAATCGTTCAGCCGCCGGTGAACAACGACCCTCTGGCTGGCTCAGCGAACCTGCCCGGCCTGACCTACGCCATCGATTCCACACGGGGCCGGGCGAGGGTGGTGATCCATGACGCCGACAGGGCACGCGAGGCGACGATTGAATGGCTTTCGCCTGAGCCCGGCAGTCGTTTCGAAGCCGGCGCCAATATTCCCATCCGGGTCGTCGCCGTGGATCCCCACGGTTACATCGGCCGCGTGGAGTTCTTCTCCGGGACGGAGTCGATCGGGGTTTCGGAGATTGTTTTTATTCGTGCCCCCGACCCGGGGACGCCGATCGAGCACACGCTTGATTGGGAGGGAGCCAAGCCGGGTGACCACGTGTTAATGGCGCGGGCCGAAGATTCGGCGGGCAATCGGGTCGAATCAAAGCGGGTGCCGGTGGTCGTTGGGAAGCGCTCTGAAATCGTGATCGTGGGCGTCGAGGCAGCCAATCCGCGGGCCGCCGAACCCAACGGACGATCGACGGCGGATGTGGGCACGTTTGTGATCCATCGCCTGGGAGGTCCGAAGGACATCGCCGTTCCCGTCTACTATTCGGTCGGAGGCGAAGCCTTGAACGGGGTGGATTACGAGCGTTTGACTGGGCGGGCGGAACTGCCGGCCGGCGTGGATGCCGTTCGGGTGGTCGTGACGCCCATCGCCGATAAGGCGAAGGAGGGGGAAGAGAAGGTAGTGTTGGAATTGGAACCGCCCATCTGTCCGGCAATTTTCCCACCGCCGCCCCAATGTTATCGGATCGCGGCGTCGGGTTCGGCGGCGGTGGTGATCCGGGACAGTGAGGCGGACACGGAGACGGAGGCGAATCGTCCGCCGGTGGTGAGGATTGTGTCGCCGCGAAGTGGCTCCGCGTTCGTGGAGGGCGAGGTCATCGTGGTGCGGTCCGAGGCCACGGATTCAGATGGGACGATCGAGCGCCTGTACCTTTACGCGGAGGAAACCCTTCTGGGCAGCACGAAGGAGGGCAGCCTGACGGTGGAGTGGAAGGAGTCGAAAGCGGGGTTGCACAAGTTGATCGCAAGGGCGCTCGATAGCGGCGGGAGGGAGGCGCGGTCGCCGGTGGTGACGGTGTTCGTCCGCGCCATTGAGGAAGTGAGCTTCGTGCGGCGTGATCTACCGCCCGCGTATCTGCCCGGATCGACGGTGGATGTCCTTCTCGTGGTGAATCCGCCGCGAGGCGGGGCGGCCTGGACGGTCGAAGAGGAACCTCCGGAGGGCTGGATGGTTTCCGAGATTTCGAGTGACGGGCGCTATGACGCCGCAACGGGCAAGGTAAAGTTTGGCCCTTTCACGGACTCCGAGGCGCGTCGGCTCTTTTATCGGGTGGCGGCACCCGCCGGGGCAACCGGCGCACACACATTCACGGGCCGCGCTTCTTTGGACGGCCGATCGCTGCCGGTTGCAGGCGATCAGAAGCTGGAACCGGCGAGTGAGCATCATCCCGCGGACGCGTTAACCGCGGACAAGACGATTGTGGCCGATGAACTGACCGCCTATGCGGCGGCGTGGAAGCGGGGGACATCCTGGGGAACAGACGGCGGATCGATTCCCCTGACCTATGTTACCCGCGCTGGTCTGATCTGGAGGACGGGTGAGCGGTATCTGTTCGAGGCCACGGCGGGTGCGCCGCCTACGTGCTGGGTGCCGGTGGCGACCGATCCTGCCGCTGCGACCGTGGCCGGTGATGAAGCCAGGAGCCTGGCCGCAAGGACAGTCGGCGTGGCGGAACGCGATACCCCTGCCGCCCAGCGGCCGGGTAACGAAGGCATGGTTGAGATTCGGGTCATTCCACCGCCGGGCACGCAGGCGGTGGCCGTCGAGGAATCCGTGCCTTCAGGTTGGCAGGTGTCGGCGATTAGCGATGACGGGGTGTTTGACGCGGCCTCGCGTCGAATTCGCTGGGGATTGTTCTACGGAGATGCCGCACGGCGTCTGACGTTCAAGGCGACGCCACCGTCAGGGGTTGCGGGCGTTTCGGCGTGGAACGGGGTAATATCCTTCGACGGCACCGAGGTGGACATCACCGGTGTGGCCCGGGTGGGAGCGGCCGACGCGTCCACACTCCCGCGCATTCTGGGATCCCGGCGCGGCGCTCAAGGAAAGGTCCACTTCCAGGTGGACGCCCCGGCGGACCAGGTCCTGGTCATCGAGGGATCGGACGATTTGAAGACATGGATGGAGGTCGGTGCGGTTGTGCACACAGGCGGGGAATTTGTGGTGACGGATGCCACCGGGGAAGCGTCCGGCGCCCGATACTATCGACTGCGGCCGCTGAGTCGCTGAGTCGGTAGCCGCGAAAACCGCGTTGCGCGGGCGCGGGGGACGGGCCTAGCCTGTCCACCATGTCCCGCTTT
>JBBQIU010000431.1:0-3984 GCA_038325245.1 Verrucomicrobiota bacterium | reverse complement strand
CGCTGCGCGGTACGCCAAGAGCATCGACCCGTCGATCCACTAGGCGTACCGCGCAGCGCTCGGCCGGTTTCCATCCCCCGGCGAGTCCCGTGCGCTCCGGCAGCACCTGGCCGCCACACCAGACGCCGAAACCGCCTGGACCGACGTGATGCACGCGCTTTTTGCATCCGCCGACTTCCGGCTCCTGAACTGAATGAAGCCACTCCCGCCCATTCCCCACGTGTCCCGCCGCGCTGCGCTCCAAGCAGCCGCTTGCGGCTTTGGCTGGCTGGCCTTCGCCGGCCTTCGGGCTTCCGCCGCGCCAACCCCACCAGGAATGTCGCCGACGGGCTTCCCGCATTTCCCGGCGCGCGCGAAGCGGGTGATTTTCCTGTTCATGCAGGGTGGTCCATCCCAGGTGGACACCTTCGATCCCAAGCCGGAGCTCGAGGAACACGACGGCACCCGCATGCCGTTCGACGACGCGCGAACCGTGGCGAACACCGGCCGTGGCGGCACGGACCAACGGGTTCTGAAGTCCCCTTGGGAGTTCGCCCAATTTGGTCAAAGCGGCCGGTGGATCAGCGAACTCTTCCCCCACGTCGCGCGCCACGCCGACCGGCTCTGTTTTATCCACTCGATGCAAACCGAGGGGGTCGCGCACGGTCCCGCCACGCTCTTCCTTCATTGCGGCTCCACGAACCTCGTCCGCCCCAGCATGGGCGCGTGGCTCAGCTATGGTCTGGGCGCCGAGAACGCAAACCTGCCCGCCTTCGTCACCATCGCTCCCTCCATGGGCAACGGCGGCGTCCGCAACTTCGGTAATGCCTTCCTCCCCGCCCAGCACCAGGGCCTTCCCATCGGCATGGCCGGGCAACCCGCGTATCAACTCGACATCCGAAATCTTTCTGACACACACCGCTCCCCAGCCGAACGGCAGCGGCAGTTCGAACTCCTTCAAGCTCTCAACCGCGAACAGGCTCTCCAACGCCCCGAGGACGAACGCCTCGAGGCCGTCATTGACTCCCACGAACTCGCCTGGCGCATGCAGACCCACGCGCCCGGCATCCTCGACACGTCCGCGGAAACACCCGCCACGCTCGCCCTTTATGGGATCGGCGACGGCGAGACCGATGACTACGGCCGCCAATGCCTCATGGCCCGCCGGCTGTGCGAAAACGGCGTCCGCTTCATTCAGGTCACCTACGGCGACAACACCGCCAACCCACGCTGGGACCAGCACTCCGATCTTCCTAAACACGCCATCCACGCGCGAGCCGTCGACAAACCCATCGCCGGCCTCCTCCAGGACCTCCAGCAACGCGGACTGCTGGAAGACACCCTCGTCTGGTGGGGCGGTGAATTCGGCCGAACTCCGTACGCGGAAAAGGAGGGCACGGGACGCGATCACAATCCCGGTGCTTTCACCGTCTGGCTGGCGGGCGCCGGGGTGAAAGCCGCACACGCCCACGGCGCCACTGACGACTTCGGACACCGCGTCGTCGCCAATGCCGTCCACATGCACGACCTCCACGCCACGATCCTTCACCTCCTCGGCCTCGACCACGAGCGCCTGACTTACCGGTACGACGGCCGTCATTTCCGCCTCACCGACGTCAGCGGCGAAATTGTTCGTGGCATCCTGGCGTGATCGGTCCCGCAGGACTCGAAGGCCAGTTGCCATCAAAGGAAAAGTGGCGAGATCGTTCCCGCCGCTTGGCTGCGACGCCGGGCTCGGTCGTAACCTTCCGGTATACCCCATCCCACGATGAGCAGCCCAACCCACCCATGAACCGACCATTCCCGGCTCCCTCTCCCGCCGCAGGTGGGAGAGGGTGGTTCCGCGCATGCGGAACCGGGTGAGGGCTCTCCCTCCGGTTCATGGTCCCAATGCGCCGTTCGCGAACCGTGGCCGCTACCCATGAACCGGTACCAAGGCGTCCGGCTTGACCTCCGCGCCGTAGCGCAGACTGCCCAGTCTGCTGTGCTGCCGGTTGCCCAACCGGCAGGTGCAACCTCGCGCCCGATCGAGCCTGCAGGCAGGGTTGCCTGCGATTCTACCACGTCCGGCCTGCCCTTGATTGAGGGCGGAGGCACGATGGGGTCAAATCACGACATACGACAATTGCATCTGCCACAAATGTTGCATGTCGTGACTTGACCCCATTGCCCAACCATGAACTAACCATTACCGAATCCCTCTCCCCCCGGAGCGAAGCGGAGGTGGGAGAGGGTGGGTCCGCGCCTGCGGAACCGGGTGAGGGCCCTCTCCCCGGTTCACGGCCTCAAAGCGCGGTTTCGAGACCGTGGTCGCTTCCCATGTGCGCCACGCCAATCCCAGGCTTGCCTTGGCTTGCGCCAACGTCTTCCTTCTTTGACCGAGAATCATGAAACAGCTCATCTCCAAGAACGTCGCCGCTGCCATCAACGTCCAGATCGGCCTCGAATTTTTCGCCTCCCTTCAGTACGAGGCCATTTCCGCGTGGTTTAAACTGGAGGGGCTTCCCCGCCTCACGGCTCATTTTTCAGCCCAGGCCGCCGAAGAAAGGACCCATGCCCACCGGTTCATCGCGTACCTTCTGGAGACGGGCACCCCTCTCGACCTTCCGGGCATCGATGCCCCGAAGTGCCGCTTCAAGAACGCCATCGAGGCTGCGGAACTCGCGCTCCAACACGAACTTAAGGTAACCGACTCCATCAAGGCCCTTCTCGATCTCGCCGAGTCGGAGCATGACCGGTTCACGGAGAACTCCCTCCAATGGTTCATCACCGAGCAACTGGAGGAGGTCTCGTCGGCCGAGGAACTCCTTCAGATCCTCAAACGCGCAGGCGAGAGCGGACTACTGTTCGTCGAGCATTATCTGACCACGCCGCCGGCTCCGGCCGCCCCATAGTCGGACCTCTGGTTCCCACCCGCCGCAAGGCTGCGGAACCATCTCAACCCCCGGTTCCCTCTGACAAAGACTCCCCAGAATCCGGAAGGCGCCCCGGATGAAACCTCTCCTGAACCGTACGACTCCCGCGACCCCTTCCTCGCCACGGTGCGCGACCGAACCCAAGGAGCAGACCGCGGATTCTGGCCGCTCCCCCCGGCCGGGACCCCAGAAAAGAAAAAGGGCCGACCTTTCGGTCGGCCCTTAGTAGGAATCTTCGATCAACTCTGCGCTCAGTACACCGTGGTGGACTCGAGCTCGGTGATCGGCGTCTGACGGCCACGGGTGGTCACATCGACCTGCATCCGGGCATCCCCTTGACGGACGCCCTTGGCCTTAACGGTGTAGGTCAACGCCTGCTTGACCGCCAAGGTGGGAACCGCGGCCCAGCTCACCGTCTTGCCGTCCGCAACACCACCGTTGGACGCAACACCCGGATCGAGTTCAGCCGGGAACATGGCCTTGATCGTGACGTCCAGAAGCGGAAGTCCGCCGCCCTGATTGGTCACGCGAATGGTGTACGTCGTCTCTTCGCCGACCTGGATCGGATCCGGATCATCGACGACCTCGACGAGAATCGCGTTCACGCCCTGGATGAAGACTCCGCAGGTCGTGGTCGCAGGTTCGGCACAGGCTCCCTTCGTCGAAGCGTTGAAGGAGTAGTCGCCACCGGACGCACCGGCGAACGTCGCGCAGACCTTCTTGCTGGCGCCGGGGGCGAGTGCGCCCACGTTCCAGACCACGTTGCCGCCCGAGGCGGTTCCGCCGTCGGTGGCCGAGCGGAAGGTAAGGCCGGAAGGAACCGCAACCTCGACCACCGCGTTCGCACTCGAAGCGTCGCCGGAATTCTTGATCTCCCAGCAGACTTCGAACGGACGACCAACGAATTCCGTGAACCGCGATCCAGCAGGGCCGTCCTTGATGGTCGGTGTGAGGCACGCGATCTCGAGCACGGGCTTCATGACCTTGACGGAGGCTTGAGCCGTGGCTTCGACACCCTGGGCGCTGGTCGCAACGGCGGAATTGTCAAAGGAGCCAGTGCGGCTGGCCTTTGCGTTGAACATGAACTCCT
>JBBQIU010000430.1:0-3987 GCA_038325245.1 Verrucomicrobiota bacterium | reverse complement strand
GAAGCGCATTGGGCGGAGAACGACACAAACCTTGTGGATTGGTGCTGGGTCGCCCCGGGTTCGGAACCCCGGCTTCAGGCGGCAATGGGGAGCGCGCTGGGCGTGGCGGGTTGAGGAACGATGCCGAGGTTTCCCGGGAGGGATGCATGCGAGGGCCTGAGGGCCGGTGGCATGATGTCGCTTGAGGATGGGTGCGGCCTGTGCCATTGGTTGTCGCACGATGAACGACAGGTTTGGGCGTACGGCTCGTCAGTTTGCGAATCACGCAGGCCTCCTGATCACGGGACTGGTCCTTGCCGGGTGCGGTCCGGAGGCGCAATCCCCTGCGCCGGAGCCGGGTGTGGAGGTTCGTGGCGAACCCATTCGCGGCGAACCCATTGGCCAGGCCCCGCTTCCCGCCCCCGAAGTCGCTGGTGAATCCCCAAAGCCGCCTGACGCAGCCCCAGAGCCGGAGGCCGCGGTCTCCGTGATCGTGCCGGTCGCGTTTGAGCCCACGGGTGTTCCGGTCGCGGCCGCGGGCGATGCCGGTGGGGTCGGCGGTACACCGGCTGGATCGGCTGGGGAATCACGTCCGGTCGAGACAGCGCAAGAGGCGTTGACGTCGACGACCACGCCGACAGTGCCTGCTGACGCAGCCGGGGGGACGGGTGAGAAGGCCGAAAGTACGGCGGACGGCGGCAAGCCCACCGGGACGGCTTTGAATCCGTTGTCCGTGGCCTTCGAGAAGCTGGCTTCGTTTGCCTATGCGCTGCCGGAAGGGCCGGTTGGGACAAACACGGTGACGGACGTTGTTGCGGCGAACCAGATTCCGGAGTCGATCCGTTGGTTGAACGACCAGTTCATTTCGTTGAAGGGGTTCATGCTGCCTTTGAAGGTGGAGAAGGGCCTGGTGACGGAGCTCCTGATCATGCGGGACCAGTCGATGTGCTGCTACGGCACGGTGCCCAAGATCAACGAGTGGGTCAGCGTGAAAATGGTTGGGGAAGGCGTGAAGCCGGTGATGGATCAGGCCGTGACGCTCTTCGGGAAGCTCAAGGTGGGGGAAATGTACGAGAACGGCTATCTCGTCGGGATTTTTGCCCTGGACGGGGAGCGGATGGCGGGGCCTCTGGATCTGTAGATTTTTGTGGGGATTTGCCGGAGATGGGTGGATTCGCACCGGGCGGACCTGGAACCGGGTAAATGATGGGGGAGTTCCAGACATTTTCCGGGAAGGCGATTGACTTCGTGGCCATTCGACGAGAGGCATCTGCTGTTCGAATGCCGTCGATCCACCGGGGGAGGTTCGTTTTCTTCACGGGAAAGGGGGGTCCTGAAGTCCAGGGCAATCCTTGACCGACGACATTCATCGGAACGCCACACCATCGCCATCCATTCCATCTGAACCGCCCCGCGCCGCAAGGTGACGGGGCGGTTCCGTGCTCAGGGTCTCTGAAAAAGGCCGCGGCGGAAGTAGGGATCTGCGATGTCGTTCGTCAGCACCGGGATTTCGTTGGATTCAATCGCCGTGCGCGCGCCAAGAACGAGTGTGTCCGCCCGGAGATGGCGGCGGAGGGAACCGCCGAAGAGGTCGGACTCTTTGATATTGTCCGGGGGCCAGTTCGTCGCGGTGAGCCAGGCGGCGGTTTCGCCCGCAGGAAGACTCGTGGCGAAACGATTGACGGCGTTGGTGAGGTAGGACCGGCGTGTCTGTGGATTGTCCTGTTCGTCATTGGCGGCCTTGAGGCCGATCCACGCCTGCCAGATGGCAAGCCAATCGGCCACCGGGGCGTCCGCGCGATTCCCAAGGGTCGCGCGGACCGCCTGGATGCGATTCTGGGCGGCGACGGCGACGGGCAGCTCGTCGGCGGGGATGCGGCCATCCGCAATCTTGTACCACCAGAGCAGATCGGCTCGGAGGTCTTGCAGGGCTTTGTCGCGGGATTCGTGAAGATCGGAGCGGACGACTTCGCTAAACGTGGCCTGGGCGAGGTTGAACTGCTTGTTGTGCAGTAGCATGAGGGCCTGCCGGAGGCGAAGGGATGCGATCGTGGCCTTGTCGTTGGGATGGGCGTCGACGAAGGCCTGGATGCGGCGGGAGACCTCCTGCCATGAGGTGTCCGCGCCGGACGCGCGCTCGGGATTGATGGCGCCGAGGCCGAGTTCGGGGGACAGGGAGGCGAGGTTTGCCTCAGTCACCATGCGGCGGACGTTCCGGGTGGAGGTGCAGGCCGGGATGAGGAGCAGGGCAACCAGGGGCAGGATGAGGGCGAACCCGACCATCGAGGGTCCGCGACGGTGAAGGAATCGGAAGGGTTTCATGGCGTGGCAACGGGGAGTGGGGACGAAGCGGGTTGGGTGGATGGGATCACGCGTCGAAGGATTGCGTCCGGTTCGAAAGAACGCTGGCCAGGGCCGGGGCGCTGGCGGTGGGATCGCCCTGCTGGAGCCATGCGCCGAGAACGGCGGCCAGGGTGCGCGGCACCTGATTGAGCGTGAGCCCGTCGCCGAGCGCCACGGCGGTCTCGGCGAGCGCCGATTCGAGAACAACGACGATTCGGTCCTCCAGAGCGGGCATGGGGACGGCCTCGAGGATGCGGCGCCCGCGCGCGGCGAACACGTGGAGGAGTTCGCGGGTGAGGTCGACGGTGTTGGAGCCGGAGAGAAGGGTTCCATGGGGTCCGCCGGCGGTTCGGAGAACGGCCAGGGTGACGGTGGCGGCGAGGGGCTTCTGTGGGTCGGCAAAGGCCTCGGGATGGAGCAGCGCCGCCTGGCTGGCCGACTGAAGGATGGCCGCGCCTTGGAGGGCGCGAAGATCCCCCGCGTTGACCCGGGCGGCGAGAATGCCGGCGAACGCGGAGAGGGTGGTCGCGAAGGGGAGATCGAGCAGGTGCGGATTCTCGGCGATCGCCGAAAAGGCGCCTTCGATGGCGGCCGATGCGAGTGTGTTGGCGTGCGACGCGGGAATGGGCACCTCACTGATTTTCCGCAGGACTCCTCCGACGAGCGTTTGGAACAGGGGCGCGTTGTCGCCGACGAGCCATTCGGGGTGACGGGCGAAGTGCCCGGCGGCGTTCTGGAGAAGCGTGCGGGCGCCATCGGCGGAGAGTGTGGAGCGGACTCCGAGCTGTTGGACCGTGGCCATGATGGACGAGAGAAGTTGGCGGAGCCACGGGTCCCGGACCTCGTCGTCCCAGAGGTCCGGGTGGGTGGCGACGGCGCCGACGACGCCCTCCGCTATCTCGACGAGTGTGTCGCGTGTGAGGAAACGTGTCCCGCGGACTTCGGATAGGGTGGTGACGCTCGTGATGAGGATGCGTTGCAGAAGCGGGGATTGGCCTTCGAGGAGTTTTCCGCCGTGATGCGCGGTGGCTTGGAGTCCGGCACGGAGCAGATCGCCCCAATGTTCGTTGAAGAACGACTCGAACTGGGTGCCAGGTTTGACGAGTGGAGCGGCGGTCGCGAGGAACTCGGCCACCATCAACTTGAAGGCCGGCGCGTCCTTGTCGGAACTAAGAACGGCGGCTGCCTGGGCGAGTCCGCTGCTGATGAGCAGTTCATAGCCCTGGCCGTTGAAGAGGCCGATGAGGTAGTCGTCGCCTTTGTCGCCGGCGGCGTCGCGGGCCTGGGCGAGGGCCCCGAGGAGGGCGTCGACCCACGGGCTCATGCCGCGAAGGGCGCCCCGGGCGTCGAAGGCTCCATTCAACGTTGCCTTGAGGGTGTGGCGAAGGAAGGGGCTCCAGTTGTCGAAGGTCTCGAGGTCCGGCTCGGCAAAGCGCGTCACGACGGACTCGAGAATGGAGCGGAGTCCATCGTCGCGGACGAGACGCTGGGCATTCTCGGCGCCGAACTCGGCGAGCACGTCGGCGACGAGCAATCCGATGCGGATGGGGTAGCCGAGCTGGCGGTCGTCGGAGCCGGGTTCGACCTGGAAGGCGGCGAGGAGCTGGGCGGACGCGAGGTACTCGCGGGCGTCGGGATTCGTGCGGGAATCGGCGGTGCCTGGGA
>JBBQIU010000429.1:0-3991 GCA_038325245.1 Verrucomicrobiota bacterium | reverse complement strand
CGGCAATGACACGCTGATCGGCGGGGCCGGGGTAAGCTTCCTGTTTGGCGGGGAGGGCGACGACACCCTCGTTAGCGGATCCGGCAGCACGGGAATGCAAGGTGGCAACGGGGATGACCGGTACGTCCTCGATACGGATGGTGCGCTGGGACTGGACGTCATCGCGGATACCGGCGGCAACGACACCCTGGATTTCTCCAACACGACCACGCTCGCGGTGAGCATCAACCTGGGAACCGTGATGGCCGTCCAGGTGGTGAATGCGAATCTTAGCCTGAACCTCGTCGATGCCACGCCCTCCATCGAGAACGCGGTCGGCTCCGGGATGAACGACTTGATTCTCGGCAATTCGCTCAGCAACCGCCTCGAAGGGGGGAACGGGATCGACCTAATCGCAGGCCTTGGAGGCGCAGATACGCTCGTAGGCGGGGCCGGCAACGACGGGCTCATCGGCGGCGCAGGGAACGACCTGTACGAGTTCGATACCGACGATGCATTGGGAAGCGATATCCTCGCCGATTCCGCCGGCCTGGACACGCTCGACTTCTCTGGGACCACGGGGCTTTCGATCCAGGTCAACCTCGGCGCGACGGGTGCGCCGCAGGTCGTCAACGCGAACCTGACGCTGAACATCACAGCAGCGACCCAGGTCGAGAACGTGGTCGGCGGGGCACTTGCGGATCAGTTGACCGGCAACGCCGCCGACAACGTCTTTTCGGGCAGCATGGGTGCCGATGTCATCAACGGCGGTGGCGGGACCGACACGGTCATGGAGACTCGCGACGAGCACTTCATCCTCAGCAATGGCCAGCTACGCATCGGAGCGGAGATCGACACCCTGGCCTCGGTGGAACAGGCCATCCTTTTCGGGGGCGCCACGGATAACATCATGGATGCCTCCGCCTTCACGCTTGGGCGCGTGGTGCTCGTGGGAGCCGACGGTCACGACACACTGGTCGGCGGGTCCGGAGACGACATTCTCGTTGGCAACTCGGGCGATGACATCCTTGAAGGACGGGCGGGCAATGACCTGATCGGTGGCGGATTGGGCAATGACACCTATCGCTTCAATCTCGCGACCCCTGTGGGCATCGACACACTGCTCGAAGTGCTGGATCAGGGCTCGGACAAGCTCGAGGGGATTCTTCCAGATTTTGTCGACCTGACGTTTAACGCCGCCCAGTTCATCAGTCCGAATCTCACTCTCATTCTACCGAACCTGAACGTGGAGAACGTCGAGCCCTGAATAGGCACGGGACTCTCGAACGCCCATGAAGCGATTGCTTTCAATGTCCTGGATGCTGTTTGTCGCCGCGCTGGTGGCTTGGCCGGCGATGGCGCAGAGCCAGTTCCGAATCGTCACCGCCGTTCCCTCGGCGGCGAACACTGCGTTTCCCGACGAGGACGGTGACTACCCGGCTTACATCGTGATCGAGTCCCTGGTGAACGGGAATCTGAGCGGGCACTTCCTATCCTACGAAGCCGACTTCCCGAACCACTGGCAAGTGCCCGCGGGGTACGCCATGGCGCCGGGCCAGACGCTTCGAATTTTTGCCTCAGGAAAGAACCGCCGTCCGACGGGGCCTGCGGGCATTCTCCATACCGGCTTCCTTTACGAATGTTCCGTGCCGTTTGTGGGGCTTTTCACGGCGCAACAGTCACCGGTGGACACCTTCTCAGACCGCATCGACCGGTGTGCGTGTCAGGGAGTGCCACTGATTGGGCCGCGCGCTATCGCCCGTGTTCTGATCCCGACCCAGGACATCGGCCTGGATTGGACCCTGCCGGGCTATAACGACAAAGGTTGGATTCGGGGAGTCCTCGGCATCGGATACGAGGCAAAGATCGGCCAGTTCCCTTCGATACTCTACTCAGAGCTCATTGGAACCGACGTGCTCACTCCAATGAGGGGAATCAATTCCTCGGCCTATATCCGCATCCCGTTCCATGTGCCGGCGGTTTCCGCGGTCGCCGTCGGCCTGAAGCTTCGCGTCCACTACGACGATGGATTCGTCGCGTACCTGAATGGCGCCGAAGTGGCGCGTCGCAATGCGCCGTCGGAGGTCGACTTCCTATCCGCCTCGGCCGCGAATCGTCCCGATCAGTTCGCCTTCGCCGCGGATACGATCGACTTGAGTTCCTTTGTGGGTCTGCTCAAACCGGGCGGTAACCTTTTGGCCTTTCACGCCCTGAACCAGGATTCAAACGTGGACCGTTTCCTCCTGGGGCCGGTGCAGCTCTGCCTCGAGGTGATCCGGACGCCGCCGACGGGGGACGGGTGTGTGAAGGAGACCAACGGCCGGGACTTCTGGGTCACCTTCCCAGAGAATTATGTGCGGGAGCCGGATTCGCCTCTTCGCCTGACGCTCTGCATCGCCGGTCCGCCCCAGACGATGGGAATCATCGAGATTCCAGGACTGAACCTCCCGGGTTACCCGCGCGCCTTCACGATTCCTCCGGGGGGCGCCTTGCGGATCGAACTGCCCCGCGCGGCCGAACTGTCCGGTCGGGATTCGGTCGAGGCGAAGGGAGTCCACATCCTCACCACTGCGAACGCCGCGGTGTACGGCACCACCCGGATGGACTTCACGACCGACACCTTCCTGGCGCTGCCGACTCCCTGCCTGGGAACCGAGTATCTCATTTCCACCTTCCGGAATGTCTTCAATGCAATCCCCATCCTGAACGGATC
The DNA here is from genome assembly GCA_038325245.1 of Verrucomicrobiota bacterium. Classification (GTDB taxonomy): domain Bacteria; phylum Verrucomicrobiota; class Verrucomicrobiia; order Limisphaerales; family CAIMTB01; genus CAIMTB01. Next base: position 1,299 of record JBBQIU010000429.1, on the reverse strand, counting down.
CCAGTTCGCCGTGGTGGCGGTCGCCAATGAAACCGAGGTTACTGTCATTCCCTCCGCCACCGTTGGTTCGCATCCGGCGCTTTTGCCCTACGTCATCAAGCTCAACCGCGGCGAAACATACCAGTTGCGGAACGAGGCCGGGCAGCCGGCCGATCTCACGGGAACGCGCCTCGTCGCGAACAAGCCGATCGGCGTCTTCGGCTCCCACCGCTGCGCGAACATCCAGTCCCTCAATCAATTTTTTTGCGACACCGTCGTCGAGCAACTGCTCCCCGTGGCGAGCTGGGGCAGCAGCTTCTTTGTCGTGCCATTGGAAACCCGCGCCAGCGACACGCTCCGGATCCTGTCTTCCGACAACGACAATCTGGTCACACTCCTGACCTCGGCGGGCAGCCAGAGCATCAACCTGCAACGCGGGGAGTATCGGGACGTCGTGATGGATCTGCCCACGCGCATCACCTGCCGGGCTCCGACGTCGGTCATGCAGTTCTCCAACAGCTCGGACGCGGATCATGTTCCTAAGGCGGACCCGTTCATGACCCTGATCCAACCGGCTCCGAATTGGTTGAGCCAGTACCGGTTCTGCACGCCGGCGGCGGCGGATTTCGAGGACAACTACCTCCACCTCATCGCCCGATCGCCGTCGATCCTCGATCTCGCGACGGTCAATGGTGTGGCGGTCGCTGGGTGGGACCCGGCGCGGATCACACGAGGTGCGCTTCCCGGCGGCTTCGCCTTCGCCAGGCTCAAGCTGACGCCCGACACCTCCTACATCGTCATCGGCCGCGAAACGTTGGGGATGATCGCTTATGGGTTCTCGGAGTTTGATTCCTACGGGTATCCCGGTGGCATGCGCTTCGAAGGCTCACCCGCCCCGATTCTGACCTGCCCGCGGGACATCACGGTCAACTGCCAGTCCATCGCCGGCGCCCCGGCCTGTGTTGGGCTGGTCCCGGACCTCACGCTCCGTGCGGATGTCTTCGACGACTGTTCGGGGAGGGGACAATTGGCCGTTACCCAGTCCCCGAGCCCGGGCACAGTGCTTCCGCCGGGTTCCCACACGATCACGCTGACGGCGGCGGACGCTTCGGGGAACACCACGCGATGCGTCGTGACGTTCACTGTTCAATCCAGTTGGCCGAGCCAGCAGTTCGGATCGGCCGTCGCATCGGACCCGAGGCTGCAGGCGACGGTTTGGGGAGCCTTCGCCGACCCCGACCAGGATGGGCTTCTCAACGTCATGGAAGAGGCCCTCGGCAGCGACCCCAACGCTCGGACGGCGCTGGATTCCCTCCTGGA
>JBBQIU010000428.1:0-3995 GCA_038325245.1 Verrucomicrobiota bacterium | reverse complement strand
CGAGGTCGACGTCGACCCGGTCTTCGCGAGTTCGGCCACGACCTTCCGGAACTGCGGATCGTTCAGCAGGCTGGAGAGCGTTCCCACGGGGCGGTCGTCCGCCTTGATGTCGGGGAGTTTCTCCGGTTTCGCCTCCTTCTCGTCCTTGATCTTTACCTCGTCAGACTTCGGAGCGAAGGGCGATGGGGTCGCTTTGGCGAGGGCGACAAGGTAGATCCGTTCCATGTCGCTGTAGATGTGATTGAACTCGGTGCTGCCGTAAGTCGGGTTGAAGGACCGTTCCGAGATGAAGAAGAGGTACTTTCCGTCGCTGCTGAAGGATGGCCCGCCAACGTCGAACCATCCGTCCGTCGCCTTTACCGTGTTCCCGGATTCAATCCCGAACAGATGAATGCTCGAGAAACGCCGAACCTCGGGCTTGGCATAGGCGATCCACCGGCTGTCGGGGGCCCAGTCGAAGTCCCGGATCTCGAAGGCATCCGACTGCGCGACAGGTGTGACCGCCTTGGTTTCAATATCGACGAACTGCAGCCGGTTCTTTTTGTCGCCCCAGGCGAGTTTCCTGGAGTCGGGCGACCACGCGGGATCGTACTTGTACGTGTCGGACCGTGTCGTCAACTGGACCGCCTCGCCGATCCCGTCCTGGGGACGCATCCAGATCTCGTCCTCGCCGGACGCGTCGCTGACATACGCGATCCAACGGCCATCGGGCGACCAAACCGAATCCCGCTCATGGATGCCCGGTGTGCCGGTGATATTCCGGGTCGGGCCCTTCTTCGCCGGCACCGTGAACACGTCACCCCGCGCCCCCATTACCGCCCTTGAACCATCGGGGGAGACCGCTCCGGAGGTCACGTCCTTGCTTACGTCCTTCAAGCCGCCGCGGCCGATGGCAAAGTCCTCCCGGATCTCAATGGACAGCCGGGCCACCTGTTCTGTGGCCAGATCGAGGCGGTGAACGTATCCGCCATTCTCGAAAACGATCGCGGAATCCCCCAACGACGGGAACTTCACCGCGAACTCCGTGAACCGGGTGATCTGTCGCGTCTCTTTCGTCTTGATATCGAGTACGAAGAGGTTGGCCTGCCGGTTTTCGTCCCGCTCCGATACGAAGTAGATCCTGTCGCCCTTCCACATCGGAAAGATCTCCTGGGCGGGGTTCTCAGTCAGCCGGGTCGTCTCTTTGGTGGCGAAATCGTACAGCCAGATCTCGTCCGCCTGGCCTCCCCGGTAACGCTTCCAAGTCCGGAACTCCCTGAAGATCCGGTTGTAGGCGAGTTGCTTGCCGTCGGGCGAAAAGCTGCACCAACCGCCTCGGGGCAGGGGAAGAATTTCCGGAACACCGCCGCTCAACCGGGCCAGGGTCAGCTCACCTTTGAAGGGGTTCCATTGGTTCCGCCGGGACCGATAGACGACGGTTTCGTTGTCGCGCCATGTCATGACGATGTTGTTCGGACCCATGCGATCCGAAACGTCGTCCCGATCCAGGGTCGCCGTGTAGGTCAGACGCCGAGGTTCGCCCCCCTGGGACGGCATGACATACACCTCGGTGTTGCCATCGTACTGCGCCGTGAAGGCCAGGTGGCGGCCGTCCGGCGAAAACCGCGGGAACATCTCGTAGCTATCCGGGTCGCTGGTCAGTCGCCGCGCCAACCCGCCGGAGGCCGGGACCGTGTACAGATCCCCCGCATAACCGAACGCCACCTGATCCCCGTGAATCGCCGGAAACCGAAGCAACCGCGCTTCGGCGGCGTTCACGTGGAACGTCGATGCCATCCAACCCCACCAGGCCAGCAACAGCCATGCCGTGCGTCGCATGCCCTGGACGCTATCGCCACAACCCCATTCGTCGCGAGCGAAACGTCAAGAGGGTGGGTGTTCCCCTACCTCCGCAACCGGTAGAATCCCCAGGTCGCGGTCGCCGCCACCGAGTGGGAGTTGCCGGTCACTCCCGGGACCGTCTGCCAGGCACCGCCATCCAGGGCCGTCGTGGTCTCGAGCACGTATCCGCTGGCTTCCGCGGACCACGAGATCGTGAAGCCCTGCGCGGTCCGGGCCACACTCAACGTCGGCGCCGGGCCTGTGTCGCCGCTCGGGGCGTACACTCCGAAATCGTCGATGCCGAAATACCAGCTGTCCGCACCCGCGTGGCCGAAACGGAAACGGACCCTGGATTGGTTGTCGGCTTCGGAAAGGCGGAACCATTCGACACGCTTGGACTCCGCGGGGTTGTCGTCGACGCGCCCCTGGATATAAGGCGCGAGTGCGGCGGAAATGGACGCCGCGATGAAGGCCCCGTAGGTGCCGCCGACATCATTCCCTTCCTCATCCACGTAACGGGCCGCGTCGCCCCGTTCCGCGTTCAACGTCTCCTCGGCGTCCACGGTCACGGCGCCCGTCACCCCATCCGTCACCCGAACGATGTCCGCATTGTCGATGAAGTACGCGATCGGCAGCCACGTCGCACCGGCGTCGATGGAGAACTCGATCGTGGCGATGCTGTCCTGGTTCTGTTCCCAGAGGCTCTTAAAGCCAAGGTGAACGTTGGTCCTGCCGGTGAGATCGAAGTCGGGCGTGAAGAGGTATGTCACCTGCGACGCTCCACTGTTCTGGTAGCCCGAGTTTCCAAACAGGAACCGACCCTGAGCGAAGGGCCCGGAAAACACGGCCCCGTTCACGACGTTGTTCGGATTGGGGGTGAGCACACGCTGATAGTCCGTGCCCCAGTCCGCAGGGTTGTCGGGATTCCCATAGGTCACGAAGGAGCCCTTGAACCGGTCCGCATCAACCGTTGTCCACGTGCGGTACGCCGCCGATCCGAGATCGCCGAAATCGACGGTGTCATTGATCGGCGTGGAATAACCCTTCTCAGTCCAACCCGCAGGCAGGGATCCCTCGGGCACGGCGTCGAAGTTTTCGAACACGACAGTATTCGACAGGACGATGTTCCGGTAAGGGCCCACAATCCCGCGCGTCTCGGCGCGGATCGTGTTGGGCGGAGTCGCGTTGTCCTGAAGGGTCAGCACCCACATGTGCTCGCTCCCGGCCGGGACGTGGGTGGTTCCCGAGTAGTGGACGCGCACGAGCCCTGCTTCCGTGGTCACCGTGGGCACGACTGTGGCTCCGTGGAGGGTCAGTTGGACCGTCGCCGGCACGACCTGGGTGTTGCCGTTGGTGATCGAGGCCGAGAATTCCAGGATCGGGGCGAGGTTCGAGGAACCGGTCGCCGGACTCAGCGTGAGGATTCGGGGAATGGCGGTGGCGGGCGCAACCACGGAGAAGGTCTCACTGGCCAGGATGTCGAAACTGTCATCGATCAGGAAATGAGCGATCCAATCGCCGACCCCCGTCAGGCCCGTTGGGAAGGAGAGGGTGCCGCTGTCGTTCCCGGTGGTTCCCGTCTGCGTGCCGTCCACGTACGCCCAAAGTGTCGACGGAACAGGCCCTGGCACTTGATCCGCCCGGTAGATGGCGACCCAATCCTTCGCATTGGCGGGTCCGTTGGTGAATGTGACCTGGATCGCTTCACCCGCGACGAACACCGGCTTGCTGACCCGCACCGCAGGGGTGCCTGGTTCCACCACCCGGAACGAATGGGTCGCCAGCTTTGTGTAGCCGTCGTTCAACAGCAGGTAGGCCACCCAGTCGCCGGCCAGGTTCAGGCCCGCCGGAAACACGATCGCGCCCTCCGAAACACCCTGCGTTCCCGCCCCAGTGCCGTCCACATACCGCCAAATCGTCGACGCGACGGGACCTGGTTCCGCGTCCGGCGGATAGACGCCCACCCAATCCTTCGGGTTCCCGGGCCCCTCGCTGAACGTGAAACGGATCTCCTCCCCTGGGAAATAGTCGTCGTGATCGGTCTGGAGCACGGATGCCGCCCACGCGCATGGAGCGGCTACCGCGCCGATCCCAAGAGCCAGGAACGCGGCGCGTCGAAGGTTTCGCCAAAAAGTTGGGGGGTTCAGGGTCAGGTACATGGTTTTGGTCAGGGT
>JBBQIU010000427.1:0-4007 GCA_038325245.1 Verrucomicrobiota bacterium | reverse complement strand
ACGTTCCGAACCGTGCCCGGCCTCCTCCTCCTTCTCCTCGCCATCGCCCTCACGGTTCCCTTCGCAACCCACGCCCAGGAAGCCCGCCAAACCCTTCGTAAAGTCGTCGACGGTCTCGTTTCCCCCCTCATCCTCACGTCCCTCGACACCCAACGCCTGCTCGTCGGCGACCAGATCGGCCTCGTCCACGTGATCGACGCCGCAGGCGCCCGCCGTCCAGAGCCGTTCTTCGACATCCGACCGAAACTGACCCGACTCCGGCAGGGCTTCGACGAACGCGGCCTGCTCGATTTCGTCCTCCATCCAAAGTTCACCGAGAACCGCTTCGTCTATGCCTACTACAGCGCCGACCGCCAGGCGTCCTGCCCCACCAACTGGGACCACACCAGCCACGTCAGCCAGTTCACCGTCACTCCCGACCTTCAACGCGTCGATCCCGCCTCCGAGCGCGTCCTTCTCCGGATCGACCAACCCTACTTGAACCACAACGGCGGACGGATGGCCTTCGGCCCTGACGGCCTCCTCTACATCGGCGTCGGAGATGGCGGCAACGCCAACGACCTCGGCTTCGACCGCAGTCCCACCGGGAACGCCCAGGACCTCACAACCCTGCTGGGGAAGTTCCTCCGTATCGACGTCGACAAACCCGCCGCCGACCGGCCGTACAGCATCCCCTCCGACAATCCGCTCGTCGGGAAGCCCCCGGCACACCCCGAGATCTTTGCATGGGGCCTCCGCAACCCCTGGGGATTCGCATTCGACCGCGGCGGTTCGCACGAACTCTTCGCCGCCGACGTCGGCCAGGGCCGCTACGAGGAGGTCAACATCATCCGGAACGCCGGCAACTACGGGTGGAGCCAGCGCGAAGGCCGGCATGCCTTCAATCCCAGGAACCCGGGAGCCATCGACGCCGGCGACACGATGGTTCCCGCCGAAGGCAGCGGACTCGTCGAGCCCATCCTCGAATACAAGAACTTCAACACCTTCCCGAAGGATCCGGAGGCCTACGGCATCAGTGTCACCGGGGGCTACATCTACCGGGGCCATGCCCTGCCCCATCTCCAGGGCCGGTACGTGTTCGGAGACTGGAGCCATCAGTTTGCGGTGGCCGACGGCCGGTTGCTGGTGGCATCGCGCCCGGAAGACCCTGCGACGAAATCGTGGACCACCCGACTGCTGCCAGTAGCGTCCCATCCGGATCACAAGCTCGGCATGTACGTCCTGGCATTCGGCGAGGACGCCGAGGGGGAACTCTATGTCCTGACCACCCAACGCGGCGGCCTCATCGACCGCACCGGCGCCGTCTGGAAGCTCGTGCCGTGACAGACCGGGGATTTCGATCGGAATGACCGTTCGAGCGCGCGTGGGTGGAGGCAATGGGGAGGCAATGGGGTCAAGTCCAGACATACAACAAATGCAAATGTCGAGAATGGTAACTTCGCCCCATTGCCTTCGTGAGTTCCTAATCGTCGAGGATCGTTTCCCGACCTTGGAACCCTACTTGATGACCTCGAGATACCGCCGACACACGGACCGCGCAAAACAGGCGTCCCCTTCCCGCCGTATCAAAACTCGGCTCACCACGCGGGCTTCTGGTTGCGGGCGAACCAGCGCTGCAACAGACGCTGCCGATCGGTCGGCTGAGGAGACCGGTTGGTGTCGTTCCGATCGGCCCCGTGCTCGGCGCTCCACCCGTTCCATTCCCGAAAGGCGTGGTAGCTCCAGTCCCACCCATGCGACTCGAAAATGTCGATCAAGTCCGACAGATAGCGAACGGCGCTGCCCTCCGGCGCCCAGCGAATGGCACCGAATTCGCCGATGTAAATGTGGGAACCATACGTTCGCTGGAAGTCGATCACCGGCTGCAGGGCCTCCTCCAATTGCGCCTTGTCCCAATACTTCCCTTCGATCATGCCGGGATAGCGATAGGCCAACCCCACACCATGGACCCCCTGGTGAGTGAAGGCATGCGGCATGTACATGTGCACGCTGTACACCACATTCGACACCGATAATGGAACCAGATCGGTCAAGCCGCCCGGCCCACCCCACGCCGCGGGTTCGACGATGATTGTCCGCGCCGGGTCGATGGAACGAATGGCCCGCGCCGCTCGTTCCGCCAACGACTGCCAGTCGTCGCAATCTTCCTCGACCAAATCTTCGACGGGCTCATTGACCAGGTCGAAACCCCAGATGGGCTGGGCGCCCTTGTAACGCGTGGCCAGGCGTTCCCACACACGGACAAACTTCGCCTGGCACGCTGGATCGGTAAATAGCCGGTCGTCCGCACCCACGTACCCTCCCGCGGTCGCCTTCCCGCCCGGCGGCGAGTGGAGATCGACGACCACGTGGAGCCCGTTCTCCTGGCAATGCGGCAATGCGGCATCGAGTTTCTTCAATTCGCCTTCCAGCCAGGCGTCATAGTCTTCCGTGGAGGATGGCTGGCCGGGGCGTCCGTGTCGGACCAGTTGCCAACGGATCAGATTCGCTCGCCAATCGCGGCCGAGGACGCGCAACCCTGCGGCGTCGAGGTCCGGACTGATCATCGCCCCGCGCAGTCGGGCGACGCTGCGACCGGTGAAGGGCGGCCCCATGACTTGCTTTGCCTCCCGACGCATCGGCGGCTTGGCGACGGCGAACTTCACGTCGTCGAACCACACCTTGCCGGTCACCTGTTCCAAGCCGAGCACCAGGCTCGCCGAACTGGCGTTGGTAGGCACGCGCACCGTGAACGCGACCCGGCGCCACTCGAACGAGCCCGTCCCGATTTCAGCCTGAGGCCAGAGCTTCCGGTCGGGAGTCTCGAGGGCCATCATGCACTTGATTCCGTTCCACTGATTGGGCCAGTCACTCACGTTCTCCGCGCGCACCAAGGCGGACCCCCGCACCAAGTACCCGCGCATCGCTTCCACCGGCAAGGACGTGCTGACGACTGACGCCGACGGCCCCGTCGCCCCCGACTCGAGCTGTACGCTCAACCCCCCGCGGCTTTGGAACCCGGCCTCGAGTTTCCCAGCGCCGTTCCAACCTTGGAGTGCATCGGCATTCTCGAAATCCGCCTGGAAAAAGGCGTGGCCGCGCGGCAGGGGGTCGGCATCCGCCGCGGGCGCGGTCCCATCCATCACGACCGACCAAACGACCAGCATTGCCATGCGCAGCGCCGTCGACTCAGGGGACAAGTGGGGTTTCATGGGACTCGGGACGGCATCCCTTGATCCTACACAGCCGCAACCTTTCCGCTCTTGCGACGAATCAGCAAAAGACTCGCACCAAGAAGGCCCAACACTGGGATCGACGGCTCAGGGCAAGGCGGAAAGGCATCGAACCCTTGCAATCCCGCAAGGAAGGCTGGCGGAGGCCCCCCGCCTCCCAAGTCATGCACGAGAATGACTTGGGATTCCCCGAAAGCACCACATCGTGTTCCGAACATCGCTTCGGTATACGAATTCCCGGCCTCAGCCAACCATGCCACCAACTTCACTTGCGCTTCCCCACCTGGCGTCGTGCCAGGGATGCTCACCTCACCGCCGGCCGTGATATAACCGCGACCAGCGTCGGAGCGGAACGGGACGGGCGAACCGATGGGAGATAGTGCGGAACCTATGGGTCCACCATAGAGTTGACCCAGGACCGCGTCGGGACCGGTGCCCATGACACGTATCCCACTATAGTAAAAGACCGGCGCATTCACCAAGGTGCCAGAGCGTGTCGTGAAGTTGACCGTGCCCTGCGCCCCTGTAATCCAAGTGCCCACAAAAAATGCCAAAATGACCCTTGGGAAGAGCATCAACCACGGGTACTCCCTCGCTGGAAATCGGCAAACCTTTTGCCGCGGGATTCGGGTGCCATCCCGCGGGGGGGCAATCGGGTCAAGTCACGACAGACGACATTGCCCTCCCCCACGGGACTCTCGGGGAATCCACTCTCGATTCGAGCAGGGTTTGGCCACTGAACCCTTGAAAATCCCCCCGCTCTGGCCCAACGAGGGAGCGTGAACCCGAGCCGAT
>JBBQIU010000426.1:0-4030 GCA_038325245.1 Verrucomicrobiota bacterium | reverse complement strand
GCGACGGTGCGGACCTTTGTCGTCTCGGCGGCGCTGGCGTTTGCGGCGTGTCGGGTGGGGCTTTGGCTGGGCAACGGGATGACTCGGGTGCGCCGATGAAACGTCGCCTTTATTGGAGCGCGCTGCTCTGGGTATGGCTGTGGTCGGGCCCGAGGCTGGCGGCCGACGAAGCCCATCAGCCGGTTTTTTACGAGGGACGCGTCGGACCGTACACGGCGCGGGTGATCATCCGTCCGCCGGGGGTGATTCCCGGGCTCTCGGAGATTGCGGTGCGGGTACTGGAGGGGGAGGTGCGGCGGGTCTCGGCGCTTCCGATCAAGTGGAACATGGGAAAGAAGGGGGCTCCTCCTGCGGATGAAGCGGCGCCGGTGCGAGGGGAGGAGGGGTTGTACGCGACGCAGCTCTGGTTCATGGAAGGGGGCGCACACGGAATCGAGGTCATCCTGGACGGGGATGCAGGACAAGGGCGGGTGTTGGTGCCCGTGAACTCCGTGGCGACGCGGGTATTGACCCTGCCCAAGGTGCTGGTCTGGGGACTCGGAGGAATGGGAATGGTGCTGGTGCTGTTGCTGGTTTCGATTGCCGGGGCGGCGGTGCGCGAGAGCGTCCTGCCACCGGGCGAGGCGCCGAGTGGGCGTCGGCGCTGGGCCGCGCGGGGCGTGGTGGCGGGAATGATGTTGTTGGTGACGGGCCTCCTGTGGGGAGGGTGGAACTGGTGGGAAGCGGAGGCGGCGGATTATCGGAACAACCGGCTGTACCGGCCGCGGCCAACGGCGTTGGAGGTGGTGCGTGACGCCTCGTCGCGGGGGAATCGGCTTCGTATTTCCCTCGCGGAACCGAATCCGCGTCGGATGCCACCGCTGGTGCCGGATCACGGGCGGTTGATGCATCTCTTTCTGATGCGGGAACCGGATCTGGGCGCCATGGCTCACCTTCATCCGGTCCGATTGAACCGGAGCACCTTCGAGGCGGTCCTGCCGCCGGTTCCCGAGGGCACTTACTCGGCGTACGTGCAGGTCACCCACGAGACCGGCTTCACGGAAACCCTGACAAATCGCGTGGCAATCCCCTTACCGGTTGAATCGCGCGGATCGGAGGCGGCCGGCGATTCCGAGGACGCGTGGGTTTCGCAGGAATCGGGCGGCGCGGATGGCCTCGAGCTGGGGGATGGTTTGCGTATGGGGCGGGTCGATAGGGGGCCGATCGTCGTGGGCAGGCCGGTTTCCCTGGGCTTCCAGGTGCGACGAGCGGACGGAAGCCGGGTGCGGTTGGAGCCCTACCTGGGAATGCTTGGGCACATGGCCGTGCGGAGTCGGGATGGCCGGGTCTTTACGCATGTCCATCCGAGTGGGTCGTTCTCGATGGCCGCGCAGCAGTTGTTCGAAATGCGCGAGGCCGGCAAGGCGCCTCGGAGTGTGGACTTCGGGGCAGAAGACCCGACCTGCCAGCTTCCCGGCGTGGACGACTCGGCGGCGGAGTGGATGGCCCAGGCGCCGGCGGCGGGCGAGGGCGACGTGTCGTTTCCCTATGAATTCACGAGGCCCGGTGCTTACCGGATCTGGGCGCAGGTGAAGGTCGGAGGGCGGATACGGACCGGGGTCGTGGATGTCGAGGCGTTGGAGGAGGGCGGCGGAAGGTAGGGAGGGCGGGACGCCTGCCCGATTTTTCACGGAGCGCGGGACGGGAGCCGAAGGATCCGGGCGCTGGCGGCGAAGATTTCAGAGGGGACACCCAGGGCCTGCTTTAGGGCGATGTCACGATCCCAGGCGTTGGGTAGAGCGGAGATTTCCTGGCGTTGGGATTCGGTGAGGTTGAGAGGGTAGTACCACGGGGAAACAAGGGGCGTGTTGATGAGGGGAAAATCGGAGCCGTACAGCAAGCGCCCGCGGCATTCGGGGGCTTCAAGGGTGGCATGAAGGGCGCGGAGGCGGTTGCCCTGGGTGAGTGCGGAAATATCCGCGTAAAGATTCGGGTACCTCGCCATGAGTCGCCGCACGGAGTCGAGGTCGGGGCGGCCATCGGTTTCTCCACCGGCGGCGGAGTGGGCCGCGATGACCGTGACGCCGTGATCGAGGGCGAGTGTGAGGCGATCGGGGTGGGACAGTTCGTCCTGAGACGTTGTGAAGGAGCGCTCGGGCCCCGTGTGGGAGAGGAGCGGGATGCGGTGGTGGGCGAGGCGTTGGAAGAAGGGGATGTAGCGGGGGTCGGCTGGATCGATATCCATGATGGACGGGATCCATTTGACAAGGACCGCGCCCTGGAGGGCGGCCTGATCGAGTTGGGCGAGCGCGTCGGGACGGCGGGGATGGATGGAAGCGCCGAACAAGAGATTGGTGAAGCGCGTGGTCGCGTTGGCGATGAATTCGTTGGGGATGTAAACCTCGGTTCGCTGCGTGTCGAGTTGCCCCAGGGAATCCACGACGCCGTCGAGCGCAAGAATCACCGCGGCGTGAAGGTGACGGCTGCTGGCGATGTCCCGGGACAGTTTCTCGAGCAGGAAGATGTCTCCGTGCTCCAGGAGGTTGGATTCGGTGACGCCGAAGGCGTCGAGGTAGATGCGGAAGCGGACATTTGAACGGAGACGCGGCGAGACGAAGCATCCACTCCCGCCGGCACCGATCCCGGCGGTGTGGCAATGGAGATCGATGATGGAGGACTCCGTGGGGAGTGGGGTGACGGTTTGGAAGGGGCCCTGGAAGAAGGCCTGACGCGCGAGAAGTAGGACGGCGGCTGCGAGCGCGACGAGGAGGCCGGCGATCCGGAGAAAGGAAACGAGGCGACGGGGAAGGGAGCGTGGGGATGGATGGGGGGCGTTCATCGCGTCCCGGGGCGGCGTGTGAGGGTGTGCACGCACCAGGCGATCAGCCAGAGGAGAATGGGGAGGCCGAGCTGCCAGAGAGGCAAAAACGTGGGAAGGAGCGTGCCCGTGCCGGAGGTTGCCGCGCCTTGGGCGGACTGGAGGTACACAATGGCGGTGAAGGCGACCGCGAGCAGCAGTCCGGCCAGCAGCCAAAGGGCGCCACGTCGATCCGGGATCGACATGGCGGAACTCGCACCCAGCAGGGCGGGCGACATCAGCCAGAGCAATTCAGGCGCGGAAGGAACGAGGGGATGGAATCGAGCCCGAATCGCGAGCGCGCCCAACCCCAGCGCTGTGGAGAGGGCCATGAGCACGACGCGAAGGGGGGTTCCGGCCGATGCACGGATCATGGGGCGATTGCTGCTTCGAGTTGGGCGATCAACTCGCGGTGATTGACCTTGCCAGTACCGAGTTTCGGGATCTCCTTCACGGCGCGAAGTTCGCGCGGGACGCACAGATTGCTGAAACCCTTGCCCTTGATGACCGTGCGGAGGTCTTCGAGTTGGAGCTTGGGTTCGTTGGTAACGGCGATGAGACGTTCGCCCTTGTCCTCGTCGGGCACGGCCACGACGGCCATCTGGCACCGGAGTCCGAACTGGGGAAAGGCTCCGGCGAGGGCGTCCTCGATGGCGGTGAGGCTGACCATTTCTCCGCTGATCTTGGCGAAGCGCTTGAGGCGGCCGAGCACGTAGGCGTACCCGTCTTTGTCGACCTTGACGATGTCGCCGGTGTCGTACCATCCGCCGAGGGCGAGGAACTTGGCGTTAGCGTCGGCGTTGACGTAGCCCTTCATCACGTTGGGGCCGCGGACGAGCAGGCGCCCGCCTTCGGGCACGCCGTCCATGGGTTCGAGGCGCCACTCCATGCCGGGTAGGAATTTTCCGACCGCCCCCACCCGGGGTTCGAGCAGGGAATTGATGCAGACGACCGGGCTGCATTCGGTGGCGCCGTAGCCCTCGAGAACGCGGACACCGAACTTGCGTGCGTACAGTTGGAAGGTGGCGTCGAGAAGCTTCTCGGCGCCGGCGATGAGGATCCTGACTGAACGGAAGTCGTACGGGTGGGCCTTGCGGGCGTAACCGTTCAGGAAGGTGGGCGTTCCGAACATGACGGTGCAGTTCAGTTCGTAGACCAGGCTGGGGACGATTCGGTAGTGCAGGGGCGACGGGT
>JBBQIU010000425.1:0-4035 GCA_038325245.1 Verrucomicrobiota bacterium | reverse complement strand
GCCGTTTTCGACGATCGATCCGGAAGGGAGGTACGTGAACCGACCCTGTAGTGAAGGAAGGGAGGTGGGGCGGCCGTTGACGAGCGCCACAACGAACTGGTCGTTGGTCTTGCCGATTCGGAACTGGGTGCGGGGTTGGTCGCGCAGGGTTTCGGTCCGGTAATTCGCGACATACAGGTCAAGGTCGCCGTCGCCGTCGATGTCTGCGAGGGCCAGCGAAGTGCCGCCCCGGCCGGAGTTGAGAACATGACGGCGTTGAAAGTGGCCTCGGCCGTCGTTATCGAGGCAGTGCGTGCCGCCTCCGGTCGAATTCACGATCAGGTCGAGATCGCCGTCGCCATCCAGATCGGCGAACGCGGCGCCGGTGGCGTCGAGGGCCTTGCAAAGCGCCGCCACACCGGACGATTCGGTGACATTGTCGAAGCGCCATCCGCCGCGGTTTCGATACAAGGCGCTTCGGCCACCGAGGCCGGCGAAGAAGAGGTCGGTCCAACCATCTCCATCCATGTCGCCCGCGCACACGCCGGATCCGTTGAGGTAGATCTGGTTGGTGGTGTAGCGATCGAGTGGCAGGGTGTTGGTGAAGGCGACGGACGAAAGGGAGGGTTCGATGCGGACGAATCCGTTGGACGTACCGGAGCTGAATTGTAGGGCGGTGGCGCGAAAGCCGGGGCCGGCGTGGCCATCGAGTACGGCGGCCGGGGAGTCGATGACGGGTAGGAGAAGGAGGAGAAAGGCGAGTCCGGAGAAGGGCAGGGTGTTCATGGGTCCTCACGGAGGTCACGGCGTTTTGTGATCCGGGAAGTCCAGGGTCACGGTCGCAGATTCAGAGCCTTCCGGAAGCGCGTGGGAGGAAACCACGCCACCGGGCCAGCGGACCTCGAAGAGCGCGGCCTGGGTGGGTTTCGGGAAACACACGATGGGCGCTGGCTGGCTTCCGTAGCCGCGGGCTCCCTGGATTTCCAGTGCCGGTCCGGGAGGCTTCAAACGCAACCGAAGCCGGACGGTGGCTCCAATCCCCAGCGGATTGCCACGAGGCCCTCGGAGGCGCACCTGCAAGCCCGGCGTTTTGGAGACATTGCGAAAGAGGCGCGTCTCGTCGCCATTCTGGGCGACCACAAGATCGGGACGCCCATCCGCGTCGTAGTCGCCCCAGGCGCTGCCCCGTTGTTCGCCATAGATGGCAATTCCACTTTGGGCGCCGTTCAAGGGCCGGAACTTTCCGGTTCCGTCCCCGAGCAGCAGCAGCCCGCGGCCGGCGTCCTGTCGGGAGAGGGCGGTGGAAACCGCGAAGAAATTCTGGGCCAGGAACAAATCAAGATGGCCGTCGAGGTCGAAGTCCGCGACGTCGATGCCGAACACCGGAGCGAGTTGGGCTTCATCCGGAAGTGGCGCGGGCTCGAAGCGGTCACCGCGGTTTAGGAAAACCGTGGAGCGAAGGGTGTTTGCTTCAAAGAGCGTGGCCGGGCCCTGGCAGTGCTTCAGGAGGTCGTCCACCGTCGCACGCCCATAGATCCGATGGCCGGGAAACTTTACACGGAGCCATGGAAATTGCCGCGCCATGGCTGCCAGGTCCCGATCCGGCACCCAGAGACCGAGCGTCGGGTCGAACGAGCATTCGATCAGGTCCATCTGCCCCAGGCCCGCAAGGTCGCCTGAGTAGAGGCGGATGGAATGCTCCTGGGTGGGGCGGTACCGGGAATTGAGTCCCCAATTGCCGACCACGAGATCGGGGCGACCGTCGCCGTCGAAATCCCCGGAATTCACTCCGGTCCACCATCCGGAACCGGAATCGAGACGAGTTTCGGCGGTTGCATCGTGCAGCCGACCCCGGTTGTTCCGATAGATGCGCACGGGGCCCCACTCGCACGCCAGCACGAGTTCGGGGAAGCCGTCCTGGTCGAGGTCGGCCCAGACGGCGCCGTTGACCAATCCGGCACCGGCGAGGGCGGCGTCATTGGATTCGCTGGATCGCCAATGGCCGTCGTGCCGCTCGAAGAGCCGTGAGGGGCCGGCTTGCGGGTAGCGACCGCTGATCGCGTGGCCACCGACGAACAGGTCGAGGTCGCCGTCCGCATCGATGTCCGCCAAAGCAAGAGGGCCCAGGCCATGGGGTCCGAGCGCGAGGGTTTCGGTGGTGGCGCCGGTTTGATCGTAGGCGAGGACGGCGGCGTTGCCGGCACCTTCGTAGGCGGCGGAGGCGACAAGGACACTCGGCATTCCGTTCTCGGCAACCCAGCCGACTGCGCCGACCTGATCGCGTACGGCAGGATTCGGCGCGACCCACTGGAAACTTCCGTTCCCAGCATTGAGGAAAATTCCGGGCCGGCCGCCGCGACCGCTTGCGATGAAGAGGTCGTGGCGCCCGTCGCGGTTCAGATCGATCCAGCCGACTCCCGGACCGGCCTGGCTGAGGCGGCGGTGAAGGAGCGGTTGGCGTTCGAAGTCATTGAAGGGTGTCTCGTAGTGCCGATGGCCAAGGCGCGAGGTTTCATCGGCGAAGAGGGGCGATTCCGAGGGAGTCAGGACGGCCTGTGAGCCCCGCTTTGGATCCTTAAACCGTGGGAGGAAGCCTTCACGCGATTCCGTACTTGCGGGACCGTCCGCTCCTCCCACCACCGCTTCGCTTCGGCGGGAGAGGGGGCCGGGACGAGAAGGTTCCTGGGCTGGTCCGGCATCCGATTCGTCGACTTCGTAGAAGTGATTGGGGCGGATATGGGAGATCACGGAGTGTCGACCGCCGGGCCAGCGCACTTCCAATTGGAGTGGACGTGTCGATGTGCCCGCTGCGAAGACGCGCATCGGGTCGTCGCTGGAGAGGTAGCGTCCGCCGGCCTGGACCTCCTGTGTCTGACGCAGGACGGGGCCGCCGTGGAATTCAATGCGCGCGCCGATGCCGCGGGTGTTGTGGGGGAGTCCCCTCAATCGCACCGCCACGCGTGGGGCGGTGCTGAGGTTCCGGTACACACCGGCGGATCCATTCAGAGGATTCACGATGACGTCGAGATCGCCGTCATTGTCGATGTCCGCGAGGCACATGCCCTGCCAGACGCCTGGGAGAATGCCCCAACCCCAGTCCACGCTGACGTCGTCGAACTGGAGGTTTCCACGATTTCGAAACGCGAGTTTGGGGGAGAGAAGGGGGGGATACCGAAGGAGTTTCTCGGGAATCTGGTCCTGACGATACGGACCGGCGGCGTCGATCCGTTCCTGGGCGTCGAGATCCTGTGTGTCAAATAAATGGCCCGTTGCGGCCAGTAGGTCTTCAAAGCCGTCGAGGTCGACGTCGAGGAAGATCAGGCTCCAGGTCCAGCCGGTGGCGTCGAGCCCGGCAAAGGAAGCCGCCTCGGCGAACGTGCCATCGCCGCGGTTGAGTTGAAGGGTGTTGCGGGCCACTTGCGGACGAGCCTGGCGGGTTTCGAAGTCGCCTGGAATCGACATCGAACCCGTGCTTTGGACGATGCGGAACTCGTGTCTGGGATCGAGCATGTCCGCGACCAGGAAATCGTCATAGCCGTTCCGGTCGACATCCGCGAAATCGACGGCCATGGAGAAGGTGGGCGTGTTCCGCAGAACCCACGAAGGGGCGGCGCGAAACCGTCCTGTCCCGTCGTTCAGCCAGAGGCGATCCGGGCTGTGAAAGTCCCCGCAGACGTAGAGGTCAGGTGACCCGTCGCCGTTCACGTCCCGGAACGCGGCGCTGAGACACCAGTCGAAGGGAGGGCGCGCCAGGGGTAGGCCGGCTTCGTCGGCGAAGTGCCCGCCGGTCCAGGGTACAGGAGAGAACCGGCCATGGCCGTCGTTGAGGTAGAGGATGTCGGGTTCGCCGTGCTCGAGGATTCGACCGTCGGGCAGGTACTCGAGGCGTTCGCGGTCCTCAGGACGGATCATTCTTCGGCCGCCGACGTTGAACACGCTGAAGCCGGAACTGCGGATGGTGTTGGTCCGGTAATTGGCGATGTAGAGATCCAGATCGCCGTCGCGGTCAATATCGGCGAGGGCCATCGAGGTCGCTCCGAATGGGCTGACGAGGCC